>DASUIJ010000387.1:0-9311 GCA_036279815.1 Phenylobacterium sp.
TGCCTGGGTCTCCTGGGTGGTGGGCGCCGGGGCCGGGGCCGGACTGGCCGCCGCCTGCGCGGCGGGCCTGGTTCTGGGCGTGGTGCTGTCCGGCCCGACGGTCGTGGCGACGGCGGACGAACCGGTCAGCGCAGTGATGACCAGCTTCGACATCCCGGTCGAGGCCGATACCGGAGCCTCCACATGAGCGCCCGCGGCCTCGCCATCGCCCTGTTCGCCTCCGTGGCGCTCAATCTGTTCGTGATCGGCGCAGTTGTGGGCGGCTTCGTGCTGGCCCAGCGGATCCATGCCGCGGCGCCGGCGCGCCCGGCGATGGGGCAGCTGCCGCTCTGGACCGCGGCCGACGGCCTGCCGGCGCCGCACCGGGACGCCTATCGCGAGCTGTTGCGCGGCCAGACCCTCTCGGTCGGCCAGCAGGTGCGCGAGGCGCGGATGGCGCGACGCCGCGCCTGGGGCGGAATGGCCGCCGAACCCTTCGACGCCGCCGGCGCCGCCAAGAGCCTGGAGGATGCGCGGACCCTGGAAATGCAGGCCCGCGGCGAGGTGGAGAAGAAGATCCTCGATTTCGCCGCGACCCTTCCGGCCGCGGAACGCGCCCAGCTGGCCCAAGGCCTGGCCCGCAGCGCCCCCGGTCCGAGGGCCGGCATGGTGCGCCGGATGCGCGCCATGCATGGCGTGGGACCTGACGGCCCGCCCGAGCCCTGATCGTTTGTCCCCGGCGCCTGGCGGAGGCTCAGGCCACGCTGCGGGCCATTCCGGCGGACTGGCGGATCGGCAGGATGAAGCTGACCGTGGTTCCCTGGCCGGGCGCGCTGCGCAGCTCCAGCGCCCCGCCATGCATCTCCACCAGCGACTTGGTGAGCGCCAGGCCGAGACCGGTGCCCTGGGTCGTCTTGGAGTGCTGGTTCTCCACCTGCTCGAAGGGGCGCGCGAGGCGGGCCAGGTCGTCCTCGGCGATGCCGATGCCGGTGTCCTTCACGCTGATGCGGACGCGCTCGCCCAGCACGTCGTGACGGCTCTCCGCGCTGACCGTGATGCGGCCGCCCCGGGGCGTGAACTTGATGGCGTTGGAAAGCAGGTTCAGCAGCACCTGCTTGATCGCCCTGTAGTCGGCCTCGATCTCCGGAAGGCCCTCGGGGAGATCGATCGTCATCAGCTGGCCGGCGGACTCGGCGCGGTTGCGAACCAGGCGCACGGCGTCCTCGGTGACGTCCTCGATCAGCAGGGGCTCGAACTTGAGGCTCATCTTGCCGGCTTCGATCTTCGACATGTCGAGGATGTCGTTGATCAGGGCCAGCAGGTGCTGGCCTGAGGAGAGGATGTCCTGGCAGTAGCCCTTGTAGCGGGCGTCGCCCAGGGGGCCGAACATCTCCTGGACCATGATCTCGGAGAAGCCATTGATGGCGTTGAGCGGCGTGCGCAGCTCGTGGCTCATATTGGCCAGGAACTCGCTCTTGGCCCGGTTCGCGCCTTCGGCCCGGACCTTCTCCTGCTCGTACTTGCGCGCCAGTTCGGAGAGCTGTTCCTGGCTGCGCTCCAGGTCCACCACCGCGAGCTTGAGCTGTTCCTCGTTGAGTCGGCGCACCTCCTCCTGGGTCTTGATGGCGGTGATGTCGGAGGCGGTCATCACCAGGCCGCCCTCGGCCGTCCGCCGCTCCGAGATCTGGATCCAGCGCCCGTCGTTGAGCTCGGCCTCGCGAACCCCCTTGCGCCCGTCCGAGGCGGGGCCCTCCTGGCGGATGGCGAGCTGGGCGATCTTGGTCACCTGCTGGTGGCCGGCGCCGGGTTTCAGGAGGTGCGGCTCCAGGGAGAAGAAAGTGCGGTAGTTGCGGTTGCACATCAGCAGCCGGCCCTGGCGGTCCCAGAGCACGAAGGCTTCCGAGACGCTCTCGATGGCGTCGCGCAGCCGGTTCTCGGCCGCCTGGGCGCGGGCCTGGGCCATGCGCTCCTCGGTGACGTCCAGGGCCACGCCGATGATCCGGGTGTTGCCGCCGTCCTCGCCGAAGGCCTGACCACGGGCGTCGATCCAGATGGGCCGGCCGCCCTTGGGATCGGGCACCCGGAACGAGACGTCGAAGCCGCCATAGGTGGCGGCGGTGTCCAGGGCCTGCCGGACCCTCTCACGATGCTCCGGCGACACCCGCTGCAGCACCTCGGCGCCGTCGACCACGCCGCCGCCGCCCCAGCCGAGAATCGCCCCGGTGACGTCGGACATGAACATCCGGTCCTCGGCCAGGTCCCACTCCCAGATTCCGCACCGCGCGGCCTCGACCGCCAGCCGGAAGCGCTGCTCGGAATCGCGGAACGCCTGTTGCGCCGCCTCGACCTTGCGGCTCTGGGACAGCAACAGCAGCCCCAGCAGGAGGGCCGCGCCCAGGGGAATCATCAGCCAGGTGAACTGCCCCGAGAACGCCGCGCCTTCGCCGGCCGCCGAGGGCGCGACGGTCAGGACGTAGAGCGCGCCCCCAAGCGCCGGTCGTGCGGCCAGGTCCAGGGATTGTCCGTCCGGGCGGCGGCCGTGGACGAGACCGCCGTGCAGATCCAGGTCGCCGGGTCCCACGCCCAGCCGGGCGTCCACCAGGTCGCCGGGGTTTGCGCCGCCGGTGGCGGCGACGACCACGCCTTCGGGGGTCGTCACGATTTCGTCGCGCCCCTGGCCCAGCCAGGCCGCGATGCGCGAGGGGTCGCCCGCGACGACCACCCAGCGAGGCCCCTTGGGGGTCTGGGTCATGGTCGCCAGTGCAAGGCCGGGTTGGGCCTGCGAGGTCACGCCGAGCCAGACCTCGCGGTTCGATTTCGCGGCGATCTTGGCGATCCCCGCCAGATCGAGGCCCTCTCCGCCGCCGGCCACGGCCAGGATCCCGCCCTCGCCCACCACGCCCACCGCCACGCCCGAGCCGGCGGTGGCGCTCAATCCCAGGCGGGCGGCGTCGATCGGCTGCTCGTCGCGCTGCAGGAGGTCCCGGGCCGCCAGAAGCCCGCCCCGAAGGCTCGCGGCCTCGGTGTCGAGGCGCGCCGCCACGGTCTCCGCCCTCTGGGGCAGGGCGGTGTTGGCCAGGGTCGCGGTCAGCGGCTGGTGACGCATCCGGACGACCGCGGTGGCGGTGTAGATCGCCAGCAGCAGCAGGGTCGACAGGATGGCGATGCGGGCGAAGGACTGGCCGGTCGAGGCGCGCGGGATCGACGGGTCGCCGCGCCCCGTCTGGCGGCGCGGACGGTCCGCGGCCGCGTCATCCCCCCCGCGTGTGGCCAAGGCCCGCCGCTCCCTACCCAAAGACCGAGTCACCCCCGAACACCCGCGAGTCTACTTGGGTGAGTCCACGCCGTCACGAGAGTCATACGGTCACACTGCGAGGTTGTGACCCCGGGTCGTGATCCATCTGCGGTAAAGCCTAGGCCGGGCAGGCTCAGGCGCGGGAACGGCGACCTCGGTAGACCGCACTCAACGCTTCTGGCGATCCTTGCGCCGCTCGGGCCCGGTGTATTTCGGGTCGTCGCGGCGGCGGCGATCAGGGCCGAAATAGCCGGAATCGCTGCGGACGAACGGCCGGGGATGGTCGATGACCGCCATGATCCGCTTCATCAGGTCGGCCGGTGTGAACGGCTTAATGCAGAACTCGTTCACCCCGGCGTCGCGGGCGGCCATCACCCGGGCGCGGTCGGCGTGACCGGTGAGCATGATGATCGGGACGAAGGGCGACGGGCTGGCCGGGTCGAGACGGATGTGGCGCGCCAGGGTCACCCCTTCCTCGTCGCCCATCAGATAGTCGAGGATGACGATGTCGACGGGCGCGGCCTTCAGGGCCTTCTTGGCCTCAGCGATGGTCTGGGCCTCGACAACCTGATCGACGCCGAACCCGCGCAGCATGGTCTTCACAAGGTCGATGGCGTGGACGTTGTCGTCCACCACCAGGAACTTTATCCGGGCCAGTGAGATGCTCATCCTAGGCCATTTCCCTCGCCGCGATTTTCCGCAGCGTCAAACTCCAGGAATACTTCAGGCGATTCGGGGTGTTAGGCACACTCGGCTCGCCTTCCAGGGGTTCTAGTCCTCGGCCAGGGCCCGGGTCGCCAGTTCATAGACGTTTTTCGACAGGCCCGGCGTTTCCGCGATCCGCGTCAGTTCGCGCTTCATCATCTGGCCGAGCTCCGGCTTGTAGCGCCGCCAGCTGCCGAGCGGCTCCACGAGCCTGGCCGCGGTCATCGGATTGAAGCCGTCCACCGCCAGGATCTGGTCGGCCAGGAAACGGTAGCCCGCCCCGCTGGGATCGTGGAACTGCGCCGGGTTGAAGTTGGCGAAGGTCGAGACCAGGGCGCGCAGCCGGTTGGGGTTCTTCTGGTCGAAGGCGGGGTGGGCGGTCAGGCCCAGGACCCGGCCAAGCGCGCCCTCGCCCGGATCCCGGCCCTGCAGCGCGAACCACTTGTCCACCACCAGGGGCTCGTCCTTCCAGCGGTCGTAGAAGTCGGCCAGGGCCGCGTCGAAGGTCTCGCCGCCGATCTGCATCAGCGCCGACAGACCGCCCATCGAGTCGGTCATGTTGATCGCGGCCCGGTAATGGCCGTCGGCCAGTTCGGCGATGTCGGAGCGCGGATTGGCCGCCAGCAGCTCGAGCGCGGCGTTGCGCAAGGCCCGGCGGCCGGCGCTGGCGGCGTCGGGCGAGAACTCGCCCAGTTCCTGCAGGCCGATGTGGATGTGCTTCAGGTCGTCGCCCAGGTGCAGGGCCAGGCGCTGGCGCAGGGCCTCGCGCGCGCCATGGATCGCGGCGGGGTCCGCGGGCTGATGGGCCAGGGCCAGGTCGGACTCGCTGGGCAGGGCCAGCAGCAGCGCCTTGAAGGCGGGATCGGAGGCCTGGTCGGACAGGGCGCGCTCCATGGCGTGGGCGAAGCGCTCCTCGCCCACCTCGTCCGGCTTTCCGGCGGCCCGGCCCAGGATCAGGGCGCGGGCCAGGTCCTGGCCCGCCTCCCAGCGGTTGAACAGGTCCGGGTCGCCGGCGAGCTGGATGTACCGGTCCTGCGGCCGCGCATCGGTGGTCAGGGTGACCGGCGCCGAAAAGCCGCGCAGGGCGGAAATCACCGGCGCCTGGTCGACTCCCGTGAGCGTCACCTTGGCGGTGGCGCCCTCCAGCACCACGACGGTCTCGTCCACCGCCTGGCCGTCACGCACGAAAGCCAGGGTGCGGCCATCAGCGTCCAGCAGGCCCACCCGCACCGGGGTGGGGAGGGGCCGCTTGGTGGCCTGGCCCGGCGTCGGCGCGATGTGCTGGCTGAAGTCCAGCTCGAGGATTTTCCGGTCGGCGTCGTAACGGTGCTTCACCGAGAGGTTGGGCGTGCCCGCCTGCTCGTACCAGGCGAAGAAGTCGGTCAGGTCCTGGCCGGAGACCTCGGCGAAGCACTTGATGAACTCCTCGACGGTGGTGGCGTGGCCGTCCCAGCGGTCGAAATAGAGGTCCATGCCCTTCCGGAACGCTTCGTCCCCGATCAGGGTCTTCAGCATCCGGATCACCTCCGCGCCCTTCTCGTAGATGGTCGCGGTGTAGAAGTTGTCGATCTTCAGATAGCTGGAGGGCCGGACCGGATGGGCCAGGGGCCCTTGGTCCTCGGAGAACTGCCGCGCGCGCAGGGCCTTCACGTCCTTGATCCGCTGGACGGCCGCGCCGCGCATGTCGGCCGAGAAGCTCTGGTCGCGGAACACCGTGAGCCCTTCCTTCAGGCAGAGCTGGAACCAGTCGCGGCAGGTGATCCGGTCGCCGGTCCAGTTGTGGAAATACTCGTGGGCGACGACGCTCTCGATCCGCTCGTAATCCATGTCGGTGGCGGTGGCCGGGTCGGCCAGCAGGAGCGAGGAGTTGAAGATGTTCAGCCCCTTGTTCTCCATCGCCCCGAAATTGAAGTCGCGCACGGCGACGATCATGAACAGGTCGAGGTCGTACTCGCGGCCGAAAGCTTCCTCGTCCCACTTCATAGAGCGCTTCAGCGCATCCATGGCGTAGGCGGCGCGCGGCGCCATGCCGGGATCGACGTAGATCTTCAGGTCGACGGTCCGACCGCTCATGGTGACGAGCTTGTCGGCCAGTTCGTCCAGCTCGCCGGCCACCAGGGCGAACAGATAGCAGGGCTTGGGGAAGGGGTCGTTCCAGACCGCGTAGTGGCGGCCGCCGCCCAGGTCGCCCGCCTCAAGCAGATTGCCGTTGGAGAGCAGGCGCTGGAACGACCTCGGCGCCTCGATCCGCACGGTGAAGCGCGACAGCACGTCG
This sequence comes from Phenylobacterium sp., assembly GCA_036279815.1. GTDB lineage: Bacteria > Pseudomonadota > Alphaproteobacteria > Caulobacterales > Caulobacteraceae > Phenylobacterium. Next base: position 6,255 of record DASUIJ010000387.1, read on the forward strand.
GGCCGGTCGGGATACCAGGTGATCTTGCGGAAACCTTCGGCCTCGCACTGGGTGCAGAACCGGCCGCCGGACATGTAGAGGCCGTCCAGCGCCTTGTTGGCCGCCGGATCGATCTCGACCTCGGTCTCCAGAACGAAGGCGTCGGGGACGCCGGGGACGGTAAGGAATTCCGCGTCGATCGTCCGCTCGGCCTCGGACAACTCGCGGCCGTCCACCGCCACGGAGATCGGCTTCAGCCGCTCGCCGTTCAACACCAGGGCGTCGCTGTGCTCGCCGTTGCGCCGGACGTGCAGGGTGGCTTTCACGCGGGTGGCGTTGGCGGCCAGATCGAACGTCAGGTGGACCTGGTCGACCAGGAAGGCGGGCGGGCGATATTCGGAGAGCCGGATCGGCTGAGGAGTGTCGGTGCGCATCCTGACGATTTAGGCGATTGCGGCGCGCAGAGCGAGTGCGACCGCGTCGTCAATGGCATTTGCCTCCCCTCAGGCCGCCCGGCTCGCCTCGGCGGTCGACACGGCCTCGGCGATGGCGGCGAACAGCTTGGCTGCGTCGATGGGCTTGGCGACGAAGCCGTCCATGCCGGAGGCCAGATAGTCCGCGATCTGATGCGCCATCGCGTTGGCGGTGAGGGCGACGATGGGCGTGCGCCCACGACCGGCGGCGGCTTCTTCCGAACGGATCCTGCGGGTGGCGTCGGGTCCGTCCAGCACCGGCATCTGCACGTCCATCAGAATGAGGTCCCAGGGCTCCCGCCGCCAGGCCTCGAGCGCCTGCTCGCCGTCGTTGACCACCACAGGATCGATGCCGACCTGATGAAGCAGGGTCTTCAGGACCAGCTGATTGACCGAATTGTCCTCCGCCGCCAGGACCCGCAACGGCGTGTCGGGTCCGAAGTCCAACCGTTGCGCCTCGCCCGAGGCGGCTTCGCCGCACTCGTCGCCCAGCCGTTCCAGCGGCAGGACGAACCGGAATGTGGAACCCTTGCCCTCGCTGCTGGTCGCGGAGATGGAGCCGCCCAGCAGCCCGGCCAGCTCCCGGCAGATCGCCAGGCCCAGGCCGGTGCCGCCGAACCGCCGGGTGGTCGAGGCGTCGGCCTGCTCGAATTTCCTGAAGAGGCGCGCCAGGACCTCCTTGCTCATTCCAAGGCCGGTGTCGGTAACTTCGAACTCCAGCCGGCCGTCCGCGCGGGAGACGACCACCCGCACCTCGCCCGCCTCGGTGAACTTCAGGGCGTTGGAGATCAGGTTGTAGAGTATCTGGCGAATGCGCGTGGAGTCGGACCGGTAGCGGCCCAGCGCCTGGGGCTCCACCAACAGGTTGAAGTCGACGCCCTTGCGGTCGGCCAGGGCGGTGAAGGCGCCGTGGGCGCCCATGGCCAGGGCGCCGAGATCGAAGTCGATCATCTCCAGGTCGAATTTTCCGGCCTCGATCTTCGACAGGTCGAGGACGTCGTTGAGGATCGCCAGCAGGGTCTCGCCGGACTGCCGCACAACATCCAGCCGCTCGCGCTGAACCGCGCTCAGCTCGTCGGCGGCCATGGCCTGGGCCATGCCCAGCACGCCGTTGAGCGGCGTGCGGATCTCGTGGCTCATCGTCGCCAGGAAGGTGCTCTTGGCGCGGTTCGCCGACTCGGCGGCTTCCTTGGCCTGGAGGATCTCCGCCTCGGCGGCCTTGCGTTCGGTGATGTTCTGCATGGCGCCGATCAGGCGCACCGGCCGGCCGTTGGCGTCGCGGATCAGCTTGACGGTGCAGGTGGCCCAGACCTCGCGGCCGTCGGACCTGTTGACCCTGTACTCCGGTCGGAAGGGCCGGTCCTCCTCGACGGCCTTGGTCCACTCCGCGCCGATGCGTTCCCGGTCGCGAGGGTCGATGGTCACGTTCGTGTCCCGAATGAAGGCCGCGTTGTCGATGGGCGTGTCGAAGAAGGTCTCCGCCGCACCGTCGGTCTCGACGGTCATACGGACGTAATCGACTTCCCAGACGTGGAGATCGGCGATCTCGACAGCCAGTTTCAGCCGTTGCTCGGAGCGTTCCGTCCGCTCCATGGCCTCGACCATGTCGGTGATGTCCAGGGCCGCGACGATCAGGCCCCCGATCTCCCCGCGCGCCGTGCGCCAGGGGGTCAGTTCCGACCGCAGATAGCGCAGGCTGCCGTCCGGCTGGGGGCTGGGCACGCGGGAGCCGTGGATGTTCTCGCCCGCGAGACCGCGGTCATAGGCGCTTCGGAACGGCTCGAAGTAGTCGCCTGCGAGGTCGTAAATCGATCGGCCGCGGGCCTCGGCCAGGGAAACCCCGAAGGCGGACAACCAGGCGGGGCTGGCCTGCAGGATCCGCATGTCCGTATCGGTCACCATGACCGAGGCCGGGACCGCGGCGACGAAGGCCGCCAGGGCGCGCTGGGTCTCCTCGAGTTCGAGCGCGCCGCGCTGCCGGGCGCATTCGTCGGCGACGAACTGGCCCAATTGATCCAGCAGCGCCAGCTTGCCGGCGTCGAACGGCCTGGGCTCGCGTCCGATCACCGACAGCACGCCGATCGCCGTGCCGCCCGGTCCGCGGATTGGAACGCCGGCGTAGAATCTCAGATGCTTGCCGCCGGCGACCATCGGATGGGAGGCCGACACCGGATGGTTCGTCAGATCTTCGACCCAGAGCGGTTCGCCGTTGCGGATGACGTGCTCGGCCAGGAGGCTGGTCTTGGGAAGCTTCCCTTCCGGATCGCGGGTCCGCCACATGCGGCCCTGGTGGACGATCGCCAGCGCCGAGGCGTACCCGTCGAACATGACCGTGGCCATGTCGGTGGCGCGGTCGAATACCGGCTGCACCCCGTCCAATCCGAATGGAAGGCCTCGTGGCGGCAGATCGAGCCCAGACACGGTCAAAATCTCCCTAAAATCTCTGGGGATTATGCCGGGCCGGCGCTTTAACGCCGGGTTCCCGCCGGCCCGTGCCGGTCGCGGTCTATTGCCGCATCCCTGTCGGCTTCCGCCACAGACCCGGGGGCGGACTACTCCGCCGCGTAGGCCGCGTCCCCGGCGGGCGCGCTTTCGGCCGCGGCCG
>DASUIJ010000388.1:0-8343 GCA_036279815.1 Phenylobacterium sp.
CTGGGCGACGCCGCCGGCTACGATCTCTCCAGCGTTCTGCCGCGTTAGAATCGGGCCGGGCCGATGGGAACCTTCGCCGCGCCCAGCAGCGCCGGCTCGTCGGGTTCGCAGCTCGCCAGTCCCAGGACCAGTTGAACCGCCACAAGACACAGGAAGGCGAAGGCCACGCGCTGGAGCCGTTTTGAAACAAAGATCGCCACGTCCGACACCCTGACCGCCTCCTCGCAACGATGACGAGGCGGTCATCGCAAGGACCGGGCCGAGCCAGGATCCCAGACCGATGATTCCCTATGTGCGCGACATCAAGTTCGACTACGGGGCCTGCGACCAGGTCTCGCCGCTGATCCGGCGGGTGGTGGCCAACAATCCCGGCCCCTTCACCTATCTGGGCACCGGCACCTACATCGTGGGCCGGGGCGAGGTGGCGGTGATCGATCCCGGCCCCGCCCTGCCCGAGCACCTCGACGCCATCCTGGCGGCCACCGCGGGCGAGACGATCACCCACATCCTGGTCACCCACCACCACTCCGACCACTCGCCCCTGGCCGGGCCGCTCAAGGAGAAGACCGGGGCGACGATCTACGGCTGCGCGGTGGAGCTTCCCAAGGCCCAGGACAGCGTGATCACCGAGGCCGGCGCCGACTTCGGCTTCACCCCCGACGTCAGCCTCTGCGGCGGGGGCCAGGTGCTCACCGGCCCCGGCTGGACGCTGGAGGCCCTGGCCACGCCCGGCCACACCTCCAACCACATCTGCTTCGCCCTCAAGGAGGAGAACGCCCTGTTCTCCGGCGACCACATCATGGGCTGGTCCACCACGGTGGTCTCGCCGCCGGACGGCGACATGACCGCCTATATGCAGAGCCTCGAACTGGTGAAGTCCAAGGGCTACGAAACCCTGTGGCCCACCCACGGCCCGCCGGTCGTCCGGGTCGAGCCCTTCATCCGCGCCTATATCGACCACCGCCGCGCCCGCGAGGCCCAGGTCCTGAAGGCGGTGTCCGAGGGCCACGGCCGGATCAAGGACATGGTGCCGGTGCTCTACGCCACGGTGGACAAGCGCCTGCACCCCGCCGCCGCCCGTTCGGTGCTGGGCCACATGATCGACCTGACCCGGCGCGGCATCGTCACCACCGACGGCGAGCCGGGCCTGGATTCGGACTACCGGCTGGTCTGAGGCGGGCGCCGCGGACCCTTCCCCGGAACCTCCGTCGCGCGGGCCCGTTCCGCTGGCGTGCCGGGGGCGTCTGACTCCACGTGGACATTCCTTCCAGAGCTTCGCTGTCCGCGCCTCGCCAGGCGTGGCATTGGCTGCGCGCCGCGCCCTGGGCCGCGCTGGCGGAGCTGGCGTGCCGGGCCGGATATGTGGCCCGCGGCGCCGTCTATCTGAGCATCGGCCTGGTCGGGCTGCTGGCGGCCGCGAGGCTGACGCCGCACGCCACCGGCGCGCTCGGCGCCCTGGAGGCCTGGGCCGACTGGCCCTTCGGGGTGGTCATGCTGTCGCTCGCCGGGCTGGGGCTCTGGGGATTTTCCGGATGGAGGTTCCTGCAGTCGGTGTTCGACGCGGACCGCCTGGGCAGCTCGCCCATGGCCCTCCTCACCCGCACGGGTCAGCTGGTCAGCGGGCTGGTCTATGCCGGCCTGGCCGTCTCGCTGTGGGGCCTGATCGGGGCGCTCGACGGGCTTCGCGAGGTCGACGAGCGCGCTCGCACGGAAGCCGCGGTGGGCGCGGTCCTCGACATGCCCGCCGGGGGCGCGATGGTCGTGGCGGCCGGGATGTTCATCCTGGCGGCGGGCGTCGGCGGCATCGTCCAGGCCCTGTTCGCCGGGTTTTCCCACCGGCTCAGCGGCCAGCGGGACACACGCCTGCCCGCCGCCCTTCTGGGACGCCTGGGCTACCTGGCGCGGGGGATCGCCTTCCTTCCGGCCGGCGCCTTCATGGTCACGGCCGGCTGGCACGCGCGGGCCAGCGAAGCCAAGGGACTCGGGGGCGCGCTCGACGCCCTGTCCGCCCTGCCCTTTGGCCATGCCGCGCTGGGCGCCATCGCTGTCGGGCTCATCGCCTTCGGCGCGTACGCCCTGTTCGAGGCGCGCTTCAGGCCCATGCGCCTGTCCGGCGCGCGCCGTCTCAGGACGCCACGACGCCGCGCACGATCCTCACCCTGATCCGCTCGCCCGTGACGGCCTTGGCGGTCCAGGTGGAGCCCGACGGCAGCGGGGTGCAGTATCTGAAGGGCGCCCGAACCGGCTTCAGCTGCTTCAGGCACACCCGGTCGCCCTTCAGGGTCCAGGTTCCGCTGGACGGGGTGCGGTGGCGGCCCTTGGCGTCATAGGTCCCGTCCCGCTTCAGCCACAGCAACGCCGTGCGCCGGTCCGGATAGGTCGACACCACGGTATTGCCGAACGCCTTCCCCAGTTCGGCCGGGATCGGCGCGGTCGCGGCGGTGGTGGCCAGGGCGATCCCGGCGGCGAGGGCTGCAAGCGTCATGATGGAAACAAACGCGCGAACGAGGAAATGTTTCGCGCCAATCCAAGGCCACACCGTCACCGACCTTGATCCCGGTCCAACCGCGACCGAAGCTGCGCTTTGTTCGTTGGGGAGCGAGATGTCGCCAAGCCACGCCACCATGCCTTTCCAGGTATTCCCGTTCTTCTTCGTGGGAGGGTGGCTGCTTGTTTCCCTGGTTCTCAGCGCCATGTCCGGCTGGCTTGGGCTCGCGCGCCAATATCCCAATAGGCCTGAAACGGCGGTCCGCACCTTGCACATGCTCTCCGGCACAATGGGCCTCGGCGTTCAGATGAACGGCATCCTGCGGTTGTCGGTTTGCCCGTCTGGCCTGCGCGTCGGGCTACTGTTCCTGTTCGCGGCGTTCAGCCGCGATTTCCTTGTCCCCTGGTCGGAGATCAAGGTCGCCCGCTCAAAAGGTCGATGGTTCCGGTCGGCGCGCCTGACCTTCGGCGATTCCACTATGAGCCGCCTGACGATCTCGGCGCGGACAGCGGACGACCTCGCGGCGGCGGCCGGTAGGCTCTGGCCGGAAGATCCGACGAAAATCCCCGGCCGCGAACCAACGGTTGTCTAGGCACTCACCGCCTTGGCCGTCGGCAGCACGTAGTCGGCCATCCGCTGGCGGATCAGCTTCTTGTCGATCTTGCCGGTGGCGCCCAGGGGGATGTCATCGACGAAGACCACGTCGTCCGGGGTCCACCACTTGGCGATCTTGCCCTCCAGGAAGGCCAGGTACTCGTCCTTGGTGGCCGTCTCGCCGGGCTTCAGCTTGACCAGCAGCAGCGGCCGCTCATCCCACTTGGGGTGGACCACGCCGATCACCGCGGCGAGCTCCGACTTCGGGTGGCCCGCGGCGATGTTCTCGATCTCGATGGAGCTGATCCACTCCCCGCCCGACTTGATCACGTCCTTGGACCGGTCGGTGATCTGCATGAAGCCGTGCTCGTCCAGGGTGGCCACGTCGCCGGTGTCGAAGAAGCCCTGGTCGTCCAGGATATTCCCGCCGTCGCCGCGGAAGTACTCGCCCACCACGAACGGGCCCTTGACCAGCAGCTTGCCGAAGGTGTGGCCGTCGCGGGGCAGCTCCTTGCCGTCGTCGTCCACCAGCTTCAGATCGACGCCCAGGGGCGGGCGGCCCTGCTTGAGCTTGAAGCGGAGCTGGTCGTCGTCGCTCATGGCCGCGATTTTGTGGTTGGGCGCGGAGAGGGTGCCGAGCGGCGAGGTCTCGGTCATGCCCCAGGCGTGGGTGACGTCGACGCCGTAGTCGTCGCGGAAGGCGCGCACGATGGCCTCAGGCACCGCGGAGCCCCCGATCGCCACGCGCTTGAGGCTGGTCAGCTTGCCGTTGGTGGCGCGCAGATGGGTCAGCAGCATCTGCCAGACGGTCGGCACCGCGGCCGAGAAGGTGACCTGTTCGGTCTCCAGCAGCTCGTGCACCGAGGCGCCGTCCAGCTTCTGGCCCGGCATGACCAGCTTGGCGCCCGCCGCAGGGCACGAGAAGGCGATCCCCCAGGCGTTGGCGTGGAACATCGGCACCACCGGCAGCACCACGTCGCGCGCGCTGAGGCCGAACACGTCCACGCCCATGGACGTGATGGTGTGGAGGAAGTTCGAGCGGTGGGAATAAAGGACGCCCTTGGGGTTTCCGGTCGTGCCCGAGGTGTAGCAGAGGCCGGAGGGCGAATTTTCGTCGAACGCGCCCCAGGTCGCGTCCTCGGAGGCTTCCTCCAAAAGGCTCTCGTAGCAGAGCGCGTCGGGAATATCGGACACCATGTGGGTGCGGTCGGTGAGCACCACGATCTGCTTCACCGTCGGGATCTGGTCGCGGATGCCGGCCAGGATCGGGACGAAGGTCAGATCGGTGAAGATCACCCGGTCCTCGGCGTGGTTGATGATGTAGACCAGCTGCTCGGCGAACAGGCGCGGATTGAGGGTGTGGCAGACCGCGCCCATCCCCATGATCCCGTACCAGGCCTCGATGTGGCGGGCGGTGTTCCAGGCCAGGGTGGCGATCCGGTCGCCCTTCTGGACGCCCAGCGCCTGCAGCGCGTCGGATACCCGCTTGGCGCGGCCATGGATCGCCGCGTAGGTCGTGCGCACGATCGGACCTTCCACGGAGCGCGACACCACTTCGCGGTCCCCGTGCCAGGACTTGGCGTGGTCGATGATCCGATCGACCGTCAGCGGCCAGTCCTGCATCCTGCCTTGCATAGTACTCCGTCCTCCCAGACCGGCCCCGTTCTCGGGGCGCTCCCTAGGCTAGTTTCCTGGCAGGCCCGACGCAACGCGAAGCGAGCGGGAGGCGCACCGCCGCGGCCTTCGCCTCCAGGTTTCGCGGGAAGATGCGGGGCGGCGGGCGCCCTACCCCTCCGGCCAGCGTCCGACGCCGCCGTCCTGCACCAGCATCCCGGTCAGGGTGCGATCGGCATGCTGGGCGCGCCAGGTCAGCATGGCCTGGGCCTCGAGGAGCACCCGGGCGGGATCGGCCAGGGCCGTGCGCCAGGTGGGATCGGCGGCCAGGTCGAAGCAGAGCCAGGAGCCGTCGGCGAACTGCACATAGGCGGCGTCCCGAGAGCGGCGCACCGCCAGGCTCTGCCGCTCCAGCCTTCGATCCCAAGGCCAGGGATGGTCGCCGCGCGGGATGTTCCCCACCCGCCAGTCGAACTCCCAGTGCGCCGCTTCCCGCCACCACGGCGGCTGCTCCCCTTCCAGGAACGGCGTCAGCGGGACGCCGTCGCACTGGGCGGGGACCGCGATCCCCATGGCTTCGCAAAGGGTCGGCAGCAGGTCCACGTTCTCGGTGAACCGCTCGACCACAACGCCGTGGCCGTTCGGCCGGCGCGGATCGCGAACGATGGCCGGGATGTGGTAGCTCTGCTCGAAGAAGCCGGCCTTCTGGATCAGGCCGTGGTCGCCCAGCTGCTCGCCGTGGTCGGCGGTGACCACGATGAAGGTCTCCTCCCACTGGCCGGACGCTTCCAGCGCCGCCCAGACCCGGCCGAGCTGATGATCCACCTCGCTGACCATGCCGAAATACTGCGCCTGGAGGGCCGCCATCTCGGCCGTGTCGGCCGGCGCCCCCAGGCCGTTGCGCATCAGGCCATCGTGCAGTCGGTGGCGATCCGCGGCGGGCGCGACCGGCGACGGCATGTCGGCGGGATCGTACATCCGGGCGAAGTGTCCCGCCGCGCCGTACGGCGGATGCGGCCGCAGCTGGGAGAGGTGCGCGAACCACGGCCCGTCCTGGCGGGCGATCCAGTCCAGAAGCACGTCGGTGTGGTAGGCGGACAGGCTGTGCTCCGCCGGCCGGCCGGGCTCGCCGCCCACCGCGCCCTCGTAGTCGTCGGGGACCTCGTGGCCCAGGCCCCGCAGCCAGCGCACCCAGACCCCGGGATCGTGGGTCGCGAAGTTCAGCCCCACATCGAATCCCGGCAGCACGCCTTCCCAGGACCTGAGCCGCGGATCGTCCGGGCCGCTGACGTCCCGCGGATCCACCGCCTGGTCGGTGTAGCCGAACAGGGTGGGGACATAGCCCGCCCGCCGCGCCGCCTTGGCCACATTGTCCAGCCGCCGGTCCAGGGGCGTGCCGTTGGCCACCACCCGGTGATTGAGCTGATAGGTCCCGGTGTAGAGGCTGGCCCGCCCGGGACTGCAGGGCGCGGCCTGGCTGTAGTGCCGCGCGAACCGCACGCCCTGCGCCGCCAGCCGGTCCAGGTTGGGGGTCTTCACGATCGGGTGGCCCGCGGCCGACAGGCAGTCGGCCCGGAACTGATCGAGGGTGATGAAGAGGATGTTCACGCCCGTCACACTGCCTCGCCGCCATCGGCGTGGGAAGCGCGCCGCCCGACATTACAGAGATGTTAATCTACGTGACAGTTTCGACAGACATGTACTTTCCGTAACTCTCTTACATCTGCGTCATTACCCAGACTTAACGGGACTTCTGAGTATCACATGAGTATTTAGAACCATCGGCCGAACGGAAGCGGCCCCCACAAATTCAATTCGGAGCGTGTCCCATGTTCAAGATCACCCAAACCGTCGCCGGCGCCGCCACCCTGGTCCTCGCCGCCCTGCCCATGGTCGCCCTGTCGACCGCCGCCCACGCCGCGCCGCAGACCGTCCAGGTCTCCGACCTGAACCTGGCCAGCCCGGCCGGCCAGCAGGCGCTCGGCCACCGCGTCGACAAGGCCGCCCGCGACTTCTGCCGCAACCAGGAAGCCACCTCCGGCCGCATCAACGCCCGCGCCGCCTGCCTCTCGGGCATCCGCGCCGAGGCGTCCGAGAAGGTCGCCGCCCTGCGCGAGATGAACCTCGCCTCCCGATAAGCGCGCCTCCCCCTCCGCGCTCATGGGGTCCCCCGACCCCGGACGCCCGCCCCGCTCCCCGCAGGGGGCGGGCGTCTTTATTTGGGGGGTGCGCGCCGCCTCAGGGTCAGGTGAAGGAAAAGCATCGCCGAGGTGGCTGTGACGCCGGCCGAAATCCGCTAGTCAGTCCCTCCGCGCACGGGGGAGGGGTTGGCAATGTCGGGTCTGTTGAGCGCCATGGCCGCCGTGGCGGCCGCCGCCACCTCCATCAGCATCCACCAGTATGACGGCCTGGCCCTGTCGCCCAAGGGCGACCTGGTGGCGACGGTCGAGTTCATCGAGGTCTCCGACGCCTCCCAGGATCCCCACGGCCAGATCGTGGTGCGCCGGCGCGCCGACGGGGCGGTGCTCGGGACCTACGACCCCTGCGCCGTCTGCCGCTACGCCAATCCCACATGGTCGCCGGACGGCAGGTCCCTGGCGTTCGTGGCCACCGACGGCAAGGCGAAGACCGCCAGCCTGCAGGTGCTGGGCGACGGCAGGCTGCGGGTCGCCGCCAGCTTCAACGGCCTGCTCGCCACCCCGCGCTGGTCGCCGGACGGCAAGACCCTCGCCGTCCTCGCCACCGCCGACCCGCACAAGGAATCAGGCGCCACCCAGGCCGGCGCCGCTCGCGTGGGCGACATCGACGTCCGCCCCGACGAGCGCCGGGTGGCCGTGCTGCCGGCGGAGGGCGGGGAGGTCCGCTTCGTCTCGCCCGGCGACACCTTTGTCTACGAGTACGACTGGACCCCCGACGGCAAGGGCTTCGTCGCCTCCGCGGCCAGGGGCGACGGGGACAACAACTGGTGGGTGGCCCGGCTGCTGGCCTTTGAGGTCGCCCGGGACGGCGCGCGCGAGATCGCCGCGCCGGTCACCCAGTTCAACACCCCGCGCGTCTCGCCCGACGGCAAGACCGTGGTGTTCATCGGCGGCCTGATGAGCGATTTCGGCCCGGTGGGCGGCGACCTCTACGCCGTGCCCTTCGCCGGCGGGACCCCGGTGAACAGGACCCCGGGATTCAAGGGCAGTTTCTCGTCGCTTGTCTGGACCCGGGCCGGGCTCTACGCCACCGCCCTGATCGGCGACCGCAACACCATCGCCAAGGTCGATCCCGTCAGCTTCGCCGTGAAGCCGGTGTGGTCGGACCAGGTCTCCCTGGCCGCCGGCGACGGCAAGATCGCGCTTAGCGCCGACGCCCGCACCGCCGCCGGCGTCAGCCAGTCCTTCGCCTTCGCGCCGCGCATCGTCGCCGGCCCCGTCGCGGCCATGATCCCGATCACCCATGACAACGACGCCCTGACCCCGGCGACCAGGGCCCGGAGCATCGCCTGGAAGAACGAAGGGCTCGACGTCCAGGGCTGGCTGCTGGCGCCCCTGGGCCTGGAGGCGGGCAAGACCTATCCGATGGTGGTCCAGATCCATGGCGGCCCGGCCTCGGCGGCGCAGCCCAACTTCATCTGGAAGGGCCCGATCCACGACCTGCTGGCC
>DASUIJ010000389.1:0-11353 GCA_036279815.1 Phenylobacterium sp.
CGGCCGCGGACGAGCCGGCGCTGCGCCGGTGGGCGGGCTGGCTGGCACTGCCGCTCAACATGCCGCTGGCCCTGAAGCTTGTCTGGGAGAGCGCCGACGCGCTCTGGCGCTGGGCCGGCGACACCGCCACTGACGAGAACCACTATTCCAAGCGGGCGATCCTGGCCGGCATACTGGTCTCGGCCATGGCCATCCGGATGCAGTCCGGCGAGGCCGACGCGATGGCCTTCGTCGACGCGCGGATCGAGAACGTGATGGCCTTCGAGAAGTGGAAGGCCGGGATCAAGACCTCCGACCTGATGCGCGACGTGGCCGCCGCGCTTGGGAAGATGCGCTACGGCTAGCGCCTGTCCCCGCCGTCGGGGCGAGCGACATGCGGCGCTTCCCTTCCCTGTCGTCACGGGCCGATGATGCGGCAAACGACATCGGGAGACGCTCCATGACCACCACCCCAGACGCTTTCACCACCCTATGGACCTGCTTCGACGTCACCCTCGACCAGGGCGTGGCGCACATCCGGCTGAAGCGGGCCGAGGCGATGAACTCGATGATCCGCGAGTTCTGGAACGAGCTGCCGCAGATCGTCCGCGACATCAACGACAACGCCAGGGCGCGCTGCATCGTGATCTCGTCCACCGGCAAGCACTTCTCGGCGGGCATGGACCTGGCGGTGTTCGGCGGCGGCGGGTCGACCTCGCAGAACCAGGCCCAGGACCGCTGGGTCAACGCCGAGCAGCAGCGCCGGCATATCCTGTGGCTGCAGGAATCCTTCAACTGCCTGGACGAGGCGCGGATGCCGGTGATCGCCGCGATCCAGGGCGGCTGCATCGGCGGCGCGGTGGACATGACCAGCGCCTGCGACATCCGCTACGCCAGCGCCGACGCCTTCTTCTGCATCCAGGAAATCAACATCGGCATGACCGCCGACGTCGGCACCTTCCCGCGCCTGTGCAAGATCATCCCCGAGGGCTGGGTGCGGGAGATGGCCTATACCGGCCGGCGGATGCCCGCCCAGAAGGCCAAGGAAATCGGCTGGGTCAACGAGGTGCTGGACAGCCACGAGGCCTGCGTGGAGCACGCCCTGGCCACGGCCCGCGAGATCGCGTCGAAGGCGCCGCTGGCGGTGACCGGCTCGAAGGTGATGATCAACTACGCCCGCGACCACACCATCCGCGACGGACTGGACTACATCGCCGTCTGGCAGACCGGGATGTTCGCCGGGCCGCACATGGGCGAGGCGTTCAAGGCCCGGCAGGAAAAGCGCGATCCGGTGTTCCCGGACCTGCAGAAGCTGCGCCACGAGATGTAGGCGCCGCCGCTAGGCCTCGAGCTCGGCGCCCCTGAGGTCGCAGCCGCGGATCTGGGCGCCGGCCATGTCGGCTTCCAGGAATCGCGCCCGCTGGGCCTGGGCGCCGGTCAGGTCGGCGAGCCGCAGGACCGCGCGGGAAAGATCGGTGCGCACCATGCGGCCGTCGCCGATGTCGAGCGGGCCCAGGCGCGCCTCGCGCAGGTCGGCTCGGGTGAGCTGGGCCTCGATCAGGCGGGCGCCGCGCAGGTCGGCTCCCTTGAGATTGGCGCCGCGCAGGTCGCAGCCGACGAGGTCGGCGCCCTGGAGCTGGACGCCCTGCATGTCGAGCCCGAAAAACACCGCGCCCCGCGCCGCCAGTCCGGTGAGCTTGCGGTTCCGCAGGCTGCGCAGGGGGCGGAAGTCGATGTCGGGAACCCTGGCGATGGCGCCCTCGCGGCCGTCCGACTCGCAGAACGCCTCGTGGGCCCGCAGGATCTGATCCAGGGGCTGGTCCTCGACATAGATCACCGCCGGCGGCGCGCGCAGCACGCCGCTCAGGTCGGCGTCGTCGAGATTGGCGAAGCCCAGGTCCACCTTGACCAGGATGGCGCGCTTCAGGGACGCGCCGGAAAGGTCGGCGCCCGAAAGGTCGGCCCCGGTGAGGTCGGCTCCGTCCAGGATCGCCTTGACCATCCTGGCCCCGCCCAGGGTTGCGCCCGCCAGATTGGCGTCGGTGAAGTCGGTGGCCTGGCTCAGCTGGGCGCCGGCGAGGCCCGCGCCGGAGATCACCGCGATCCCCGACTCCCCGGGACGCGAGCCGTGCTCGAGAATGCGGAAGCCTTCGATCCTGTCCTGCATGGCGATGCGGCCTTCGCGCAGGTCGCAGCCCGCAAGGTCGGCGCCGGCGAGATTGGCGCCCCGCAGGCAGACGCCGCGCAGGTCCGCGCGGGACAGGTTGGCCCGGCGAAGATCGGCGTCACGCAGATCGGCCGCGAACAGGGTCGCGCCGGCCAGATTGACGCCGCAGAGCGAAGCCTCGGCGAGCCGCGCCCCGGACAGGTCCGCCTCGCGCAGGTCGATCCCGTCGAGCTGGCGGTTGGAGAGGTCCACGTGGGGAAGGCTGGCGCGGCGGCCGCCGCTGCGCCCCGCCAGATAGCGCCGATGCTGCTCCAGGACCCCGCGCAGGGCTTCGGAGTCGAGCGGGCGGAACTGGGGAGCGGCGGCGGTCATCGAACGCGTTCTTTCAGGCCCGCTGACGTTGGGCGGACGCGCTTAACGAAGGGTTGCGACAGCCTGTCGCAGGGAATGTTTTCAACATCTTATCCCCAGTTTGGGGGGTTTTTGGCCGCAAGCTTGACCATAAGAAGGTCAGAACCAGCCCTTTTTTCGGAACCAGAGGAATGGAACCAGTCCGGACGCCGCCATAATCGCCAGGGCGAAGGGATATCCCCAGACCCAATCCAGTTCCGGCATGTGCCGGAAGTTCATGCCGTAGATCGCGCCCACCAGGGTGGGGGGCATCAGCAGCACCGTCGCGACGGCGAAGACCTTCATATTGTTGTTCTGCTCGATGTTGATCAGGCCCAGGGCCGCATCCAGCAGGAAGGCGATGTGCGAGGCCTGATAGCCCGAGTGCTCGGTGAGCGACTGCAGGTCGTGCCGGATCGAGGCCAGGTGCGCCTGGCAGGACGACGGCTCCATGACTTCCGGCGCCAGACCGGCGAAGCCCGCCAGCCGCCCCAGGCTGACCAGGCTGGTGCGGGCCAGGGACGCTGTCGACTGGGTGCGGGCCAGGCCGGTGAGCAGGGGCTCGAAGGCCGTGCCGCGGGGCCGGTCGAAGATGGCGTTGGACGACGCCTCGACCTGGTCCGCACCGCGTTCAAGCACCTCGGCGAGGCGTTCGACGATCGCGTCGAGCAGGCCCATCAGGGCCTCGCCGCCGGTCTCGGAGTCGGAGCCGGGCTGCACGGCGCGCTGGGCGTAGACGGTGAAGGCGCGCAGCGCGTCATAGCGGATGGTGATCAGGCGCTTGTGGCTGAGCACGAAGGTGACCGGGCGGAGCACGGGATGCTCGTCGCCGCTGTGCGCCAGCAGGCTGGCGGTCATGAAGGTCTCGCCATTGTCCTGATAGAGCCGGCTGGAGGGCTCGATCTGGGCCATCTCGGCCGGCGTGGGCAGATCGAAACCGAGCGCCTGCTCCACGGCGAGTTCTTCCTCGCGGCTGGGGGAGACCAGGTCGATCCAGACGGTGTCGGCGGGGACGCTCCAGCCGGACGCCACGGCGGCGGCGTCGAGGGTCTCGAAGGCGGACGCGCCGCGTCGCAGCAGGTTCAGCATGGAGTTCTCCCCGGACCCGCCGACGTCTTGCGGGGGTTGAGCCGGGAGGTCAACGCGGACGCGCGATCAGTTCTTCTGCTCGGGCGACGAGGGCTGGGAGGTGACCGAGGCGATCAGGGCCGCGATCCGGTCGCCGGAATCGGCGGCCTGGCTCAGCATGGAGAGCGGGCTGGCGCCGGGCCGGACGGCCGAAGCCACCTGGCTGGCCGCGTTCTGGGCCATGGCGATGGCCGTGTTGCCGGCGGCGTTGAGGCCCGAATTGGCCATCCGGACGGCCTGGGCGTCCTGATAGATGAAGCCGTAGGTGGGGTAGGTGGTGCTGCCGAGATCGCGCACCGGATCGTACCAGACCTTGACCGTCGACCAGTCGCCGGCCGGGGAGACGTCGATGACGGTGACGTCCTTTTCGATCTGGCCGCGGGTCCCGCCGATGCGCGACCAGTTGGCGTGGGTGATCTGGATCACCCGGTCGGTGAGCACCTGGCTGACCACGGCCACGTGGCCGAGGGACATCTTGCCGTTGGGCTTGAAGCAGAGGACCGCGCCCGCCTTGGGGCTGAAGCCGGTGTCGTAGCGGCCCACGGCCTGCTTCCACCAGGTATAGGCGTCGCCGAAGATCTGAATGCCGGACACCAGGCGTGCGAATGGCACGCACTGCCAATAGGTGTCGGCCGAAGCGCCGGAAATCGGCGCGAGCGTCATAACCGCTGCGGCGGCCAGTGAACCGAGAACGGTTCTGGTCCGTTTAAGCATGTTAGAGGCCCTCCCCTACGCGAACTCCGCATAGGGGTACTCATCTCACAGGCGAATGAAAAGAGGATTTATGCCTGTGCGGCCGAAGGTCGCCGAGTCGCACGCGCCTCCGCCATGAGCTTCATGCCCGCTCGGGCCGGCCTCTCGATAAGATGATATGACACCGCGGCAAGTGGAACCACGCCGATCAAGAAAACTAACCACAGGCCAAGCGGAAGCTGATCGCTGTTAAGCTGCAAAACGCGTGTCGCACCGTTCACGAAGACTATCTTCCACGGCACGCAGATCATGTAGACGGAATAGCTTATCTCGCCGAGATAGACGAGCGGCGCCTGGGCCAGAATGCCGGAGCGGGTTTGAGCAAGCTGCGCCAAGAAGAGGATCAGGCCCCCCAGGGCGGTCACAATCAAGGCATCTGGCGCCCCGAGAGCCGAAGAAACAGTCACCACGGCGCCTGAAAAGACGGCGCCGGCCAGGGCCAGGGAGCGATTCGTCGCCGGACGCGCACGCCACAGGGCGTGCAGGGCGCAGCCGAACGCGAAGCACGGGACGATGCGCAGGAAGCCCCAGCGTATGGTGGCCGCGGTCAGCGGAAATCCCGCCGCGGCCTGGAACCCGGCGTACAGCGCCCAGAGGAAGGCCACGGCCGCGCCCACGGCGACCAGGGGCCGGTCCTTGAGCTTCAGGGCGGCCCAGGCGAACACCGGGAAGGTCAGGTAGGCGAACCACTCCGCGGAGATCGACCAGGAGGGGTGGTTCCAGCCGGCCACGGGGGCGAATCCCCAGGCGTGCGTCAGGGTGAGCTGGGAGGGCAGGCTCGCCCAGGACAGGATGTTGGGATCGACGGCGAACCCCTTGGCCGTGGCCGCCAGCGCCAGGACGCCCAGGCCCGCCAGCGTGGCCAGGTGCAGCGGATAGACCCTGGCCAGCCGGGCCCACAGGAACGACCCGTAGCGGAACCGGCCCTCCTCCAGCCCCGTGCGGTAGACGTGGCACAGGATGAAACCCGAGAGGGTGAAGAACAGCTCGACGCCCAGATAGCCCTTGCCGATCACGCCCGGCATGACCTCGGTCCCTGTCAGGTTGGGCCAGTAGTGGAAGAGCACCACCCACATCGCCGCGAAGAAGCGCAGGCTGGTGAGGGAACGGATATTGGCGCCGTCGGTCATGAACCCGGTGTCCTGCAGAACGCGCCGCCGAAGCCTGGCGCAACCTTGGCTGTCATCCTGCGCCCGATGAAGTCACCAGTCGGTTAGCGCCCGGAAAGGCGCCGCAACGTCATCCCCGCTCAATGGGAGCCCGCCCCTAGGACTGGGCTCAGGATGCGCTAAGTACAGATCTCATCGAATTCGAGGAGACACATGTCGAGCCTTCTGGTCCTGATCGCCGATCCCGCCGCCTGGGCGGCCCTGATCACCCTGATCGTCATGGAGGTGGTCCTCGGTGTCGACAATCTGGTCTTCATTTCGATCCTTTCGAACAAGCTGCCGGTGGAGCAGCGCACCCGCGCGCGCCGGATCGGGATCAGCCTGGCCCTGGTGATGCGCCTGGCGCTGCTGTCGACCCTGGCCTTCATCGCCGGGATGACGGCGCCGGTGTTCTCCCTGCCCTGGCAGGCGCCCATGGGCGGCGACGGACACCCGATGTTCGAGCTGGCCTTCTCCTGGCGGGACATGATCCTGATCGCCGGGGGACTGTTCCTGGTCTGGAAGGCCACCAACGAGATTCACCACACCATGGATCCCACGCCCTCCGACGACATCCTGGACAAGAAGGCCCCGGTGGCGATGAACTTCGGCGCCGCGATCGTGCAGATCCTGCTGCTGGACATCGTCTTCTCGATCGACTCGATCCTGACCGCGGTGGGCATGACCGACCACCTGCCGATCATGATCACGGCGGTGGTCATCGCCGTGGTCATGATGCTGCTGGCCGCCGACCCGCTGGCCAACTTCATCCACAACAATCCCAGCGTGGTGATGCTGGCCCTGGGATTCCTGCTGATGATCGGGGCGACCCTGATCGCCGACGGCTTCGGGGTGCACGTGCCCAAGGGCTACATCTACGCGGCCATGGCGTTCTCCGCCGGGGTCGAAGGCCTGAACATGGCCTCGCGCAACGCCTCGAGGAAGAAGGGCGGTCCAGGCGCACACTGAGCGCTGGACCGCCGCAAGAGGTCGAATCGCGGCAGGATGGCCCGCGATCTTCCGGCGCCTTCGCGTTTCGTTGACCCGGCGGCGCCATAGTACGGGGAAAGCGTGCACGGCGGATCGGCGGCCCAGGTCGCCGCGCCGCGCCGCGCGAACGGGTTGGGCTGATGCCGATTTCGTACCTCTCGTCCGCACAGATCGCCGCCCTGTCGGTCAGCATCGTCGAGTCCCTCTCCACGACCCTGGTCGGCCAGCTGGCCGCCACCCAGGTGGGCGCGCTGAGCGTCAGCGGCGTGGAGGTCCTGAGCACCACCCAGGTGGCGGCGCTGAGCGCCACCCAGGTGAAGGGCCTGACGGCCACCCAGATTCCGCACTTCGCCAGCGGCGTGGCGCTGGACGTCAGCCAGCTGGTGGCGCTGAGCGCGGCCCAGGTGAAGGGCTTCAGCGACACCCAGATCGCGGCCTTCGACCAGACCTACATCGGCGCCTTCTCGAGCGCGCAGCTCTCCGGCTTCAGCGCCACCAGCGTATCGGGCCTGAGCGACACCCAGATCGCGGCCCTGACCACGACCCAGCTCAAGGGCCTGACGGCGACCCAGTTCAAGGGCCTGACCGAGACCGACATCGCCGAGTTCTCCACCAGCCAGGTGGCGGCGTTCAGCGCCACCCAGCTGTCCGGCCTGACCGCCGCCAGCCTGTCGTCCCTGAGCGGCGCCCAGGTGGCGGTGCTGTCGACGACCCAGCTTCGCGGCCTGGCCACGACCCAGATCGCCGGCCTGTCCTCCACCGCCTTCGCCCTGTTCGACGAGACCCAGATCGGCGGGCTGACCGCCACCCAGTTCGGAGCCCTGTCCGCGACCGACCTGGCCCAGCTCACCCCGGCCGCCATCGGGGTGCTGTCGGCCAGCCAGATCGGCGCCCTGACCGCCACCGGGCTCGCCGCCCTGTCCGGCGCCCAGGTGGCGGCGCTGACGGACACCCAGATCGCCGGGCTCACGGCCGCCCAGGTCCAGGGGCTGGCCGCCACCGACTTCGCGGAGTTCACCGAGACCCAGGTCGGCGGATTCTCCGCCCTGCAGCTCGGGGCGCTCAGCGCCGCCAACCTCTCGGCGCTGGGACAAACCACCGTCCAGGGGCTGAGTTCGACCCAGGTGGCCGGGCTCACCGTCACCCAGCTGGGGTCGCTGTCGACCACCGACTTCGCCGAACTCACCGCCACCCAGGTCGCCGGCCTCAGCGCCACCCAGTTCGGCGGGCTCTCCAACGCCAGCCTGGCCGCGCTCACCGACACCCAGATCGCGGAGCTCACCACCACTCTGGTCAGGGGTCTGACCGGAACCCAGATCGGCGGGCTGACGGCCACCGAATTCGGCCGGCTCGACGACACCCAGATCGCCGCCTTCACGCCCGGCCAGCTGGGCGCCCTGTCGGTGACCAATTTCGCGGCCCTCGACACCACCGTGGTGGCCGGGCTGACCGCCGCCCAGATCCAGGGCTTCTCCGCCTTCCAGGTGCGCAGCCTGGACGCGACCCGCCTGGCGGACCTGGCGGTGACCCAGGTGGCGGCCTTCACCGCCGACCAGGTCGGCGCCCTGTCGCCGACCGGCCTTGCGGCGCTGTCGCAGACCCAGCTGGCGGCTCTGGGCCCGACCCAGCTCGGTGGGGTGTCGGCGACCGCCGTCGGAGCGCTCAGCGCCACCCAGGTGGCGGCGCTCAGCACCACCCAGGTGCGGGGCTTCTCGTCGACCCTGCTGGGCGGGCTGGCGGCCACCGATTTCGCCAAGCTGACCTCGACCCAGGTCGCGGCCCTGCTGCCCAGCCAGATCGGGGCCCTGTCGTCCGTCAACTTCGGGTCGCTCGACCTCACCCAGGTGCAGGGGCTGGCGACCACCCAGGTCTCAGGCCTGGGGACGACCCTGCTCTCGGGCCTCGGCGCCACCGACGTGGCCGAGTTCTCGTTCATCCAGGTCCGGGCGCTCTCCGCCAACCAGCTCAACGCCCTGGGGGCCACGGGCCTGGCCGCCTTGACCAGCCTCCAGGTGGCGGCCCTGACCGCCTCCCAGATCGGCGGACTGAGCACCACCTCGCTGTCCGGCCTGACCGCCACCCAGGTGGGAGCCTTCACCGCCACCCAGGTGCGGGGCCTTTCGATCGCCCAGGTGCGCGGGCTTTCCGCCGCCGACTTCGCCGAACTCACCGCCACCCAGGTCGGCCTGCTGACCACGGCGCAGGTGGGGGCGCTGACCACCACCAACCTGTTCGGGCTGGGCGGGTTCGCGGCCCTGGCGGACACCCAGCTTTCCGGTTTCAGCGTGACCCAGCTCGGGGCGCTCGGGACCACCGAATTCGGCTGGCTCTCGCCGACCCAGATCGGGGCCCTGGCCGCGAGCCAGATCGGCAGGCTGTCGACCACGGTGATCGCGGGACTGACCGCCACGGAAATCTCGGCGATCACCGCCACCCAGATCCCCGGCCTGACCGTCACCCAGGTCCAGGCCCTGACCACCACGGCGGTGGCCGCCTTCAGCCCGGCGCAGCTGAACGCCCTGACCGCGCTGCAGGTGCAGAACCTGCCGGTCTGACGGCCTCCCCGCGACGGTCAGAGAAAGCTGTAGGGATCCACGTCGATGGCGACACGGATCGCGCCCGGGGGCCGGACGCGGGCGCGCCAGGCGGCCATGTAGGCCGAGAGGTCCACCGTGCGGTCGGCGCGGACCAGGAAGCGCTTGCGGCGGCGGCCGCGGACCAGGCCCAGCGGCGCGTCGGCCGGACCATAGATCTGCACGCCGTCGGTGTTGGGCGCGACCTCGGCCATCTTGCGGACGAACGCCTCGAGCTGGGCCGCGTCGGGTCCGGAGGCGATCACCGCGGCCAGGCGGCCGAACGGCGGCAGGCCGGCCAGTTCGCGCTCCACCAGCTCGGCCTCGGTGAAGGCGTCGCGGTCCTGGGCCTTCAGGGCCTGCATCACCGCGTGCTCGGGGGCGTAGGTCTGCAACAGGGCGCGACCCGGCTTGTCGCGGCGTCCGGCGCGTCCGGTGGCCTGGGCCAGGAGCTGGTAGGTGCGTTCCGCCGCCCGCAGGTCGCCGCCGCGCAGGCCGAGGTCGGCGTCGACCACCCCCACCAGGGTCAGGTGCGGGAAGTTGTGGCCCTTGGCGGCGGCCTGGGTGGCCACCAGGATGTCGATCTGGCCCTCCTCCATGGCCTGGACCAGGCGGCGCGCCTCGCGGGCGTCCCACATGGTGTCCGACGAGAACACCGCGACCCGGGCCTGGGGGAACAGGGCGCGGGCCTCCTCCTCCACCCGCTCCACGCCCGGCCCGATGGAGACCAGGCTGTCGGCCGCCCCGCAGTGGGGGCACTTGTCGGGCTTGGGCATGGAGAAGCCCGTCAGGTGGCAGACCAGCCGGCCGGAATAGCGATGCTCCACCAGCCAGGACTCGGTGTCCGGCGCGGTCATCCGCTCGCCGCAGGCCTTGCACAGCACCAGGGGCGCATAGCCCCGTCGATTGAGGAACAGGAGCGTCTGCTCCCCGGCCGCATAGGTCTCCTCCATCGCCGTCACCAGCGGCGGCGACAGCCAGCGGCCGGGCGGGGGCGGGGTCTCGCGCAGGTCCACCAGGGTGATGTCGGGCAGGCGGGCGATCCCGTGGCGCGAACTGAGCTTCAGCCAGCGATAGCGGCCGGTCTCGGCGTTGCGCAGGGATTCCAGGGAGGGGGTCGCCGAGGCCAGGACGACGCCCGCCCCCTCGATCTTGCCCCGCGCCACGGCCAGGTCGCGGGCCTGATAGATGAAGCCCTCCTCCTGCTTGTAGGAGCTGTCGTGCTCCTCATCGACGATGATCAGGGCGAGCTTGCGGAACGGCAGGAACAGGGCCGAGCGGGCGCCGACCACGATCCGGCAGTCGCCGGTGGCGACGCCGTCCCAGACCTTGCGGCGCTGGGGCGGGGCGACGTCGGAATGCCATTCGCCGGGCGCCGCGCCGAAGCGTTCGGCGAACCGGGCGATCACCGCCTGGGTCAGGGCGATCTCGGGCAGCAGCACCAGGACCTGGGCGTCCGGGTCGGCGGCCAGGGCGGCGTGGGCGGCCTCCAGATAGACCTCGGTCTTGCCGGACCCCGTCACCCCGTCCAGCAGGGCGACATTGAAACCGCCCTCGGCCAGCATGGCCTTGAGCGCGTCGGCCGCCGCGGCCTGGCTGGGGTTGAGCGCCTGGCCGGGACGATCGAGGTCGGGCGGGTCGAACCGGGTGTCGGCCTCGATCAGCCGCACGGCGAGGCAGCCCTCGTCCAGCAGGCCCTTGACCACCCCGGCCGAGACGCCGGCGGCGCGGGCGAGGTCGGCGGCGCCGGTCGGACCCCGGGCGGCGGCCTCCAGCACCTTGGCGCGGGCCGGCGTGGCGCGGGCCGGGGCGAGGCCGGTGGCCTCCACCACGCGGGTCGGCTTCTCCTTGGCGGCGCGGGCGCCTCGGAGCGCGATGGCCAGCGGCTGGCCCGGCCAGTCCACCGAATAGCGCGCCGCCCACTGGATGAACTCCAGGGCGCGGGGCGGCAGGGGCGGCGCGTCCAGCCGCGCCTCGACGAATTTCAGCGGGCGGTTGCCGCCGGCGGCGTCGCGCAGCGCCGTGACCACGCCATGGATCAGGCGCGGCCCGAGCGGCGCCGCCACCTGGTCGCCCACGGCCAGCTCCATGCCTTCGGGCTCCGCATAATCGAAGGCCTCGGGCAGCGGCATGGGCAGGAGGATGGAGGCGATGCGGCTCATCTTGCCCGCCCATATAGGGCGATCCGCGCGACCCCGCGCGTCCCGATGTCACGAAGGGCTTTC
>DASUIJ010000390.1:0-4005 GCA_036279815.1 Phenylobacterium sp.
CGAGGACGATGATCCACGGCTGGTCGGTGTCAATACCGGCCGCCTCACCGCGGCGGACCAGGACTTCGACCCCTATACGGGCATCCCCCGGATGAGTGCGATCCCGGTGCGCCTGCGCCGGGCGGACGCCTAACTCACCCGGCGCTCCAGGCCCGCCCAATAGAGTTCCCGCAGCTCCCGGCGCAGAATCTTGCCGGAGGCGTTGCGCGGCAGGACATCGATGAAGTCGACGCTCTTGGGAGCCTTGAAACCGGCGATCTGCCGCCGGGCCCAGGCGATGATTTCGTCGGGCGTCGGGTCGCACCCGGGCTTCCGGACCACAATGGCCTTCACCGCTTCGCCCCACTTGGGATCGGGCACGCCGATCACCGCCACCTCCGCCACATCCGGGTGGCCGTAGACCGCGTTCTCCACCTCGGCCGGATAGACGTTCTCGCCGCCGGTGATGATCATGTCCTTCACCCGGTCATGGATGAACAGATAGCCGTCCTCGTCGAGGTAGCCGGCATCGCCGCTGCGCAGCCAGCCATCGGCGTCGATGGTCCTGGCGGTGGCCTCGGGCAGGTTCCAGTAGCCGGTCATGTTTGCCGCCGATCGGATGGCGATTTCGCCCACCTCGTGCGGCGGCAGCCGCCGGCCCTCATCGTCCAGGATCGCCAGCTCCACGCCTGGCAGCGCCTTGCCGGCCGATCGCATCCGCGGACCGCCCGCGGCCAGATGGTCCTCCGGGGGAAGAGCCACAATGGTCCCGCTGGTCTCGGTCATGCCGTACATCTGGACGAACCCGCAGCCGAACACCTGCATGGCCTCCTTCAGCAGGTCCAGCGGGATCGGGGAGGCGCCGTAGAGCACGTACTTCACGCGCGAATAGTCGACCTCGCGCGCCCTGGGATTGCGCAGGACGATCTGGATGGCGGCGGGCACCATGAAGATCTTGCTGATGCGGTCGCGTTCGATGAAGTCGAGCACCGCATTGGGGTCGAACTCCCGGGCGATCACCCCCTGGGCGCCGTTGTAGAGGCCCATGATGCCCCAGCCCGTGCCGCCGATGTGGGAGACCGGCATGGCCACCAGGCTGACATCGTCGGTCGTCCAGCGGTTCCAGCCCAGGTCGGAGGTCGCATGCAAGGCGCGCAATTCCAGGAGGGCGCGGTTCGAGAGCATCGCCCCCTTCGGATGACCCGTGGTGCCCGAGGTGTAGAGCTGCAGCGCGATATCTTCCCACCCCACCGCGACTGCGGGGTCGGTCGCATCCTGGGCGTCCCGCCAGGGTTCGTACGCGGGGCCGTCGTCGCCGCCTTCCATGTGGATCACGGCGCGCAGGTCCTGGGTGGGGAGGTCGCGCGCCAGATTGGCGAATTCCGGGCCGAGGAACAGGACCTCGGCGCCGCTGTCGGAGAGGATGTAGGCCATCTCGGGCGGAGCCAGCCGCCAGTTGATGGGGGTCATGATCGCCCCGATCTTGGCCGCCCCGAACACGAGTTCGAAATAGGGCTCGGTGTTCTTGCCGAGGTAGGAGATTCGTGACCCGGCCCGGACGCCCAGAGCGGCGAGGCCGTGCGCCACCTGGTTCGAATGTCGATCGAACTCCGCATAGGTGGTCGCGCGCCCCTCGAAGACAAACGCCACGGCGTCGCCCCTCAGTCGGGCCTGTTCGCGCGCCACGTCGCCCAGCGATCGCACGCGGGTCGGATCCAGCATCCGGGATTCCTCCTCAAGTCGCCGCGCCTCTGCCGGGCGCTAAAAAAGTCAGCTCGTCCTGTATAAAACAATGCTGACTTTTTCCAGGGTTTCCTTATGGTTTGAGGCCAGAGAGCGCGCCAGACGGTCCGGGGAGGAAGCAGCATGCCAGGTAAACCTGTGGCCGAAGGGTTGTTTGTCGAGCGCGCCGACGGTCCCCACCTGATCGGTGGACGGCGCAAGAGCGACGGCCGCATCGCCTTCCCCATGCCGACCGGAGACGACGCCGCCGGTTTCGACGCCGTCGAACTCGAGACCGAGGGCAAGCTCTGGTCCTACACGGTGCAGCGATTCCGGCCCAAGCCGCCGTTCAACGGCCCTGGCGACGACCGTAGCTTCCAGCCCTACGCGGTGGGCTACGTGGAGCTTCCTGGCCAGGTGATCGTCGAGAGCCGGCTTCAGGTGGATGACTTCGACCGGCTCGCCATCGGCATGCCGATGCGCCTGACCACCGAGGTTTTCCGCAAGGAGCCGGACGGTACCGACGTCCTCACCTACGCCTTCCGCCCCGCCTGAGGAGACCCGCCATGAGTTCCGTCCATATAGTCGGCGCCGGCATCCACCCTTTCGGTCGCCACGATCTCAGCGGCCTGGACCAGGGCGTGTTCGCGCTTCGCCAAGCCCTGGCCGACGCGGGGCTCGACTGGAAGGACATTCAGTTCGGCTTCGGCGGTTCGTCGGCGGCCGGCAACGCCGACGCCGTCCTTCCGCGCATGGGTCTTACCGGGGTCCAGTTCATCAATGTGGCCAATGGCTGCGCCACGGGCGGGTCGGCCCTCTTGTCGGGTTACTGGGCGATCAAGTCGGGTGAATTCGACCTTGGCGTGGTGTTGGGCTTCGACAAGCATCCCCGCGGCGCGTTCAACGCCAATCCGGAGGACTGGGGCCTGCCCGCCTGGTACGGCGAGACCGGCATGATGCTGACCACTCAGTTCTTCGCCATGAAGATCCAGCGCTACCGCGAGATCCACGGGATCAGCACCCGCACCCTGGGCCTGGTGGCCGAGAAGGCCTTCGAGAACGGCGTCCGCACGCCCCATGCCTGGCGACGCGAGGCCGTGGACCTCGACACCATCCTGGGCAGCCAGATGGTCTCAGACCCGTTGACCAAGTTCATGTTCTGCTCACCGGCCGAGGGTGGCGCGGCGCTGATCCTGGCCTCCGACCGCAAGATGCGGGAACTGGGCCTGAACGGACCCCGGTTGCGAGGCGCCAGCGTGCGCACCCGGGTGAACGGCTCCTTTGAGGTGTTCGCCCCGTCGCTCGACGTGGAGCGTGGCCCGTCGCCCACCGAGATGGCCTCCAAGGCGGCGTTCGAAATGGCCGGCCTGGGGCCTTCTGAAATCGACGTGGCCCAGATCCAGGACACCGAGAGCGGCGCCGAGGTGATGCACATGGCCGAGAACGGTCTCTGCGCCCATGGGGACCAGGAGCGGCTGATCGGGGAGGGCGCCACCCGCCTCGGCGGGCGGATGCCCATCAATACGGACGGCGGCTGCCTTGCCTGCGGGGAGCCTATCGGCGCCTCGGGCCTGCGCCAGGTCTATGAGAACGTCCAGCAGCTTCGAGGTCGCGCGGAAGGGCGTCAGGTCGAGAACGCGCGGATCGCCTATTCTCAGGTCTATGGCGCGCCGGGTCTGTCGGCGGTCGCCATCCTCGAGGCCTGATCGCGAGGCCAAACCACAGAGTGCGGCCGGCAGGACCAGGATCGGGAGGGGCGCGAGCAAGGCGGCGCGAAGCGCTCCGACCTCGGCCCACGGCTCGCTGCCATCTGGATGAGGTGGTTGTGACGATTGGCGACAAGGTCAGACCGTGCGCCGAACTCCCTCCGGATAGGTTTGGCGCAACCGAGTCGCAGAGTTCCAGGCGTTCTTCGCAGGGCGGAGGTTACTCCGAAGACTCAGGCGGCGCCTGGCGGTACCAGGCCAGTTGCTCGCTGGTCGCCAGCAGGCGACCCGCGCGGGACCAGTAGCTCGACCGCTCGTCCGAGGCGCCGCCGCCGCCGACGCGGCCCTCGCATTCGATCAGAATGAAATCGTCGCGGAGCTCGGCGAGTTCCTCCGTGCTGGCGTGCAGATAGACCGTCAACGAAAGGGTGGTCGTCATCACGCGGGGCAGGGCATACATGGCGCGGGGCGCGGAGTTGTCCGTGACCATGGCGAGGAGCGCCTTGTCCCAATCGCCGCGTCGGGGCCGGACCCAGGCCAGGGACCGGGAATCTCCTCCCGGCGTCGGCGGGAAGCCGTCCAGGGTTCGCCGCTCGAA
>DASUIJ010000391.1:0-4590 GCA_036279815.1 Phenylobacterium sp.
GACGATGTCGGGGTGCAGGCCGGAGCCGCTGTCAGTCACATCGATTTCCACCATGTCTTCATCGACGGGCTTGGATGTCACAGTCAGATTTCTCACGGGGCTGTCGGCCATCGCCTCGATCGCATTGCGCAGAAGATTCAGCAGCACTTGCTGAACCTGAACCTTGTCCGCCAGCACATACCTCGCGGTCGTCGACAGGTTGAGCCGAATTTTTACATCATATTCCCGCGCGCCGATCATCGCGAGCGCGGTGGCCTCCTCGACGAGCTTGGGCAGGTACTCGATTCGGCGCTCGGTCTCACCCTTGGAGACGAAGTCCCGCAGCCGTCGGATGATGTCGCCGGCCCTGAGCGCCTGTTCGCCGGCCTGGACCAGCGCGCCGCGCACCTTCTCCCGGTCGTACGCCGGCTGATCCATGATCCGGATCGAGCCCTTCACGTAGTTGGCGATGGCCGAAAGCGGCTGATTGAGCTCATGGGCCAGCGCTGACGCCATTTCACCGAGGGCGGTGAGGCGCGAGACATGGACCAGTTCGGCCTGCATGTCCTGCAGCCGCCGTTCCGTCGCCTGTCGCTCGGACAGGTCGCGCACGAAGCCGGTGAAGTAGCGTTCGGTGTGCAGCCGCATCTCACCCACGGCCAGTTCCATGGGAAAGGTCGAGCCGTCCTTGCGTTCGCCTACCACCACGCGACCGATGCCGATGATGCGGCGCTCGCCCGTGTCCCGGTAGCGTTTCAGGTAGCTGTCGTGAGCGTCGCGGTAGGGCTGCGGCATCAGCATGCTGACATTGCGTCCGATGACCTCGTTGGCCCGCCAACCGAACAGCCGCTCCGCGGTCGTGCTGAACGACTGCATGACGCCCTGCTCGTCGATGACCACCATGGCGTCGGGCACAGTGTCGAGGATCGACTGCAGGTGCGCCTCGCGATCCTCGAGATGGGCGAGGACTTCGGAGGTCTTCGCCGACTGCCCTTGCAGGCGCCAGCTGCCATAGGCGATGGCCGGGCCAAGAAGGAGGAACAGCGCGGCATTGAGCAGGTCGGCCGGATTCGAGGCCAGGGTCAGGCCCCCTATCACCAGGCCGCTGGCGAAGGTGACAAAGGTGGTCAACAGCGCCGGCCCAGGGCCGCAGAAGGCCGCAGTGAGCAGCACGGCGGGCATGAACAACAGGAAGTACGGCCGATCCATGAAGATCGGCGCCAGGATCCACCGCGCGCCGATGGCGGCGGCGGAGAAGAAGAGGGCGGTTCCGTAGCCGGTCCAGGGCGATCGCATCGGGGTCGGCGTTCTGTCCAAGGAGCGGGAGCGCGGCGCCATGGCTAAGGTCAATTTCGGCCGGGCGCAAGCCGTTCCAGGGTCAGGCGGCCAGGCCTCCGAGCCGGCGGATATTGCACCGGCCCCACAACTGATCGAGGGCTCCGACCAGATCGTCCATCATCTGGTCGGTGTGTGCGGGGGACGGTGTGAAGCGCAGGCGCTCGGTGCCCCTGGGGACGGTGGGATAGTTGATGGGCTGGACGTAGATGCCGTAGTCGGCGAGCAGGATGTCGGAGACCATCTTGCAGTGGACGGGGTCTCCGACCTCGACCGGGACGATGTGGCTGACCGAGGGCATGACCGGCAGTCCGGCCTTGCGCAGGCGGGCCTTCAGGGTCTGGGCGCGTTCCTGGTGGGCGATGCGGACCTCGTTGTGCGCCTTCAGGTAGCGGATCGAGGCCACGGCGCCGGCGGCCAGGGCCGGCGGGATCGAGGTGGTGAAGATGAAGCCGTCGGCGAAGCTGCGGATGGCGTCGACGACCACGGCGTCGGCGGCGATGTAGCCGCCCATCACGCCGAACGCCTTGCCCAGGGTGCCCTCGATGATGTCGATCTGGTCCATCACCCCGTCACGCTCGGCCACGCCCGCGCCGCGGGGGCCGTACATGCCCACCGCATGGACCTCGTCGAGATAGGTCATGGCGCCGTACTTCCGGGCCAGGGCCACGGTGGCCGGCAGGTCGGCGATGTCGCCGTCCATGGAATAGACGCTCTCGAAGGCGATCAGCTTGGGCGCGGCCGGATCGGCCTCGATCAGCAGCTGCTCCAGGTGCGCCAGGTCGTTGTGGCGGAACACCCGGCGCTGCTCGGGCTTGCCGGCGCGGATGCCGCTGATCATCGAGTTGTGGTTCAGCGCGTCGGAGAAGACGATCAGCCCGGGCAGGATCTTGTAGAGGGTCGAGAGCGAGGCCTCGTTGGAGACATAGCCCGAGGTGAACAGCAGGGCCGCTTGCTTGCCGTGAAGGTCGGCCAGCTCGTGCTCCAGCTCCACGTGATAGTGGGTGGTGCCCGAGATGTTGCGGGTGCCGCCCGAGCCCGCGCCGGCCTCGTCGATGGTCCGGTGCATGGCGTCCAGCACCAGCGGGTTCTGGCCCTGGCCCAGATAGTCGTTGGAGCACCAGACCACCACCTCCGACTGGCTCCCGTCGGCCTGGGTCCAGGTCGCCCGCGGAAACTGCCCTCGATGGCGCTTCAGGTCCGCAAACACCCGGTAGCGGCCCTCGGCGTGAATACGCTCAAGCGCGGTCTGAAATGCGGCGTCATAGTTCATGATCAGGCTCGTGGACGGCTGGACGCCACTTTTCTAGACAGCCGGGGGCGAGCCGGAGTTGATCTTGATCAAACAGAAGGAGGGACCAGGGGCGACCCGCGAGGCTCCGCTCGAGCGCCGGGTTCAGGAGGCGCTGTGGCCTGACGCGCTGCGGCCGCGAATTGATCCAGCCCAAGACGAAGGGCGCCCCGACGCCTAGACTCAGGACCGTCGCCTAGGACGGCGGTTCGGAGCACGTCATGAGCCTGGTCTTCGTTCTTGCCTTGGCCGTCGCGCCCGCGCCGCCGCCTGGCCCCGCCATGAGCGGCTTCCTCGACGCGCAGCAACTGAGGAACCTGTGCCTCGCCGACCAGATCGACCCTTCGACCCGGCGCGCGCTTTGCCTCGGCTATATCGCCGGCGCGGTCGATCAGCTGCTGGTCCGCGCGGCGTCGCGACCGACGACGCGGCGGGAATTCTGCGTCCCGCGGGGCGCCACGGTGGAGGAGGTGGGTACGGTCATTCTCCACCGGTTGTCCCGCCCCCAGGATCTGACGGGGATCAGCGCCGCCAGCGCCATCCGCAGCGCGCTGCATGCGGAATATCCCTGCCCGCCGAGTCGCTTTGACAGGCCTTGATCCGCATCAAAGCGGAGCCCGGGCCTCCCGTCGAACATGCCGGCATTGAAGAAATGCGGAGTCTGCACCATGCCCCACATGACCCCCTACCTGGCGATGATCCTCGTTGGTTATGCGGCCTTTATGGGCGCCCTGGCCTACGGCGCACTCGTGACGGCTTTTTCGCCGCGCCGGCCTGAGTCCTGATCAACGGCCGACGAGCCCGTGCGAGGGCGCTCGCCGCGGCGCGGGCCGGGGGGCTCTATGGTCTTGGCTTGCTCGCCGCCGGCTGGGTGATCGGTCCGCTGCGGGTGCTCTTCTTCGCCCCGATTCTGGGGCCGGCGTGGTCGATCCTGGCTGAAGCGCCGGTGATGCTGCTGGCGGCCGGCGTCTTGGTCTGGATTCTGCGACGCCGCGGCCAGCTATCCCCGCGAATCTTCGACCGCGCGGTTCTCAGCGGCGCGGGAATCCTGACCGTCCTGGTCGGTGAAATCGTCGGCTCGGCGATGATCTACGGCCCGGTGGGCGCGGCGCGCGCGTTCGAGGGCCTGCCTGGCGCGCTTGGCTTGGCCCTGGTCGCCGTCGCGGGAGCTATGCCGCTGGTGGCCCGGCGGCGAGAACCCTGACGGCCTTCACGCGGGCCGCATCCTCACAGTCCTCCAACCCGAAGCCCGATGCTCGCAGGAGGTCGAGCATCTGGGCGTTGTCGCGGCCGACGTCGCCCCAGACGCGCCGCAGGCCCCGAGACTGGGCGTGCCGCAGCAGGTACTCCAGCAACAGCCGTCCCAGGCCCTGGTTCTGCGCGTCGCTGCGGACCATCAGGGCGAACTCCGCCGACTCACCTTCCGGGTCGGCCGCAAGGCGGGACACCCCTTCGATCGTCCCGTCGCCCGCTTCCGCCACGAACGCCATCTCGCGGTCGTAGTCGATCTGGGAGAGTCTCGCGGCCCATGCGTAGGGCATGCGTTTGACGCTGGTCCCAAAGCGCAGGCGCACATCCTCCGGCGTGCTGGCCCCGACCATGGCGATGAGGCTTGGGGCGTCCTGGGGCCGGATCGGCCGGATCGTCAGCAAGCCACGGTCGAGCCGGACCTGCTGGACCAGATCGTCGGGATAGGGACTGATGGCGCAAGGCGAGGCCGGCGCGGCTTCCGGGGTGAGCCCCACCCGGACATCGAGCGCGATGACGCCGGCGTGGTCGGCTAGCAGCGGATTGATATCCAGCTCCTGAAGGTCCGGCAGTTCTCCCGCGATCCGGCTCAGCCTCACCAGCACGTCGCTCACCGCGGCTAGGTCGGCCGGCGGCCGATCGCGAAAGCCGTGCAGAAGGCGCGCGACCCGGGTCTGCTCGATCATGTCTCGCGCCAGGACGTCGTCCAGCGGCGGCAGGCCGACCGCGCGGTCGGC
>DASUIJ010000392.1:0-4590 GCA_036279815.1 Phenylobacterium sp.
CGACGACGCCGAGGTCACCTTGACCCTGATGCCGGTGACCGGCGGCGACGCCGGCGCGACCCTCGCCAGGCTCGAGACCGAGCTCAAGGCCGAGACCACGCCCCTGCCCGGCGCGCCGGTTGCAGAGGCCCCAGGCAAGACCGGGACCGCCGCCGACGCCGCCAAGGCCTCCGCCGAGGCCCAGGCCGACGCCGCCAGGGCCGGCCCCAAGGCGGCTGAAGATCAGGCGGACGCCCCCGGGACCGGCGACGCGAAGGTCGAATGGGACGACAGGACCATCGAGGCCAAGGTCAACGCCAAGCTTCGGGAAAAAGGCATCGACGTCGAGGACGGCGGGAGCGGCGGCGATTCCGCCCACGTCGACATGCCCGGCATCCACATCAACGCCCGGGGCGACAAGGCCGATGTCCATGTGGGCCCCATCCATATCGACGCCAACGGCGAAACCGCCACGGTGAAGAGCTTCAAGGACGTCCGGATGCGCGGCGAGGCGTTCTCGCGCACCAAGCGCGGCGTGCGGGCCATGTTCCTTTATGCCGGCGACGACCTGGGCAATGGCTACAAGTACGTCGGCTATGAAGCCGCCGGGCCCCGCACCGGCCCCCTCGCCGTCGCCGTCGTCAGGTCGAAGACCAGCGGCGGTTTCCACGGCGACGTCTATGGTGACGTCAAGCGCCTGGTCCGTCGCAACGGCGGGACCTGACCCGGCAGCGCGACCCGCTCCGACGCCGTCGGAGCGGCGCTCTGGCTTCCTGACCGATTTGCGATCTTCCGGCGAGCCGGCGGCCGCTGCGGCGAACGACGCTCTCAGGCCGCCTGGACCTCGACCACCTTGTAGGTCAGCGGCCGGCCGTCCTCGTCGGTGACCGTGACGTACTCGCCGACTGCGAAGCGGTGTTCGCCGAGACGGTGCACGGGTTCGTCGTCGGCGGCGTCCCCGGCGTTGTAGTCGAAGAACCACCGCTGGCCATGGCGGGCCAGCTTTCCGTCCACGGCGTCCTCTTCAGGCTGGAACCGGCGAACCACGCATTCGGCCTTGGCCTTGGCGTAAGCCGCCTCGTCGAGGTGGCCGTCAGGCGTCAGGGGCGCGGTCAAGGCATAGCCTCGACGGTCGTCGCCGCCCGCGAATTCGGTGCCTGGATTGCGGGCGAGCCGCATGACGATGCGCGACAGGGACATACGCGAAACCTTCTTGAATCTAGTGGGACAGGAACAGGGACGGCTGATCGGCCGCCAGCAGGGTGCGCGTGGTGCCGCCGAAGATGAACTCCTGCAGACGCGGGTGGCCGAAGGCCCCGGCGACCAGAACCTCGGCCTCGACCTTCTTGGCCGCGTAGAGCAGCAGGGGCGCCGCATCGCCGGAGTCCGGAAGGATATCCAGGTCGGCCGCCACGCCGCGCGCGGCGTAATAGGCCTGGAGCTTCGAGGGGTCGAAGCTGCGTGAACTGGCTTTCGGCGCGGCCAGGATCACGACGCGCGAGGCCTTCTCCAGCAGGGGCAGCGCCAGGCGCGCCGCGCGGCTCGCCTCCTTGCCGCCGTCCCAGGCCACCGCGGCGACGCCGCCGACCTTGAACCCATCGCGGGCGATCAGCACCGGGCGCTGCTCGTCGGCGACCATCTGCTGAAAGGCTTCGGCCAGCGGCCCACGGCCGCGCGGCGGGTCGTTGGTGAACACGATCACGTCCGACAGCCGGCTCTCGGCGGAAAGTCCCGCCCAGACCGGAGTCTGCAGGGAGATGAACTGTTTCTTGGCGTAACCGCAGGCGTCCATCGCGCCGCGCGCGTGACGCTCGCCGGCCTGCGCCGCTTCCTTCAGGGATTCCAGCGCCGTGCTCTGCACCCCGCCAAGGAATCCTTCGCCCATCCAGGGCATGACGTCGGCCACGTCGGCGGGGGTGTAGACCCCGGCCAGCTCCGCGCCGAACGGTTCGGCCAGCAGGGCCGCGGCCGAGATCGCCGCCCCGTCTCCGGCCCCGCCGGACAGCGGCGCCATGATTCTAGCCCAACTCATTGCGTTCCTCTCGGTATTGCCGATCCGTGAACCCCACCATGCACGTGCACATTGATCTTTCTCAAGTCCTGGTTCAGGTCTCGACCTTGACTGTGAAAGGAACGCTCCGGTGAAGAAAGGGCTGCGCAAGGTCGCCAAGGAGCCGCGAGCCTGGCAACGGATGCTATCCGGGCGCCGCCTGGACCTGCTCGACCCCTCCCCGATGGACATCGAGATCGAGGATATCGCCCACGGCCTGGCGCGCGTGGCCCGCTGGAACGGCCAGACCATCGGCGACCACGCCTTCTCCGTGGCCCAGCATTCCGTGGTGGTGGAAGAGATCTGCGCCCACATCGAGCCGGGGCTGGAGCCCAAGTGGCGCCTGGCCGCCCTGCTGCACGACGCCTCGGAATACGTGATCGGCGACATGATCAGCCCGTTCAAGGCCGCCCTGGGCTACGACTACAAGCTGTTCGAGGAACGCCTTGAAAACGCGATCCATATCCGCTTCGGCCTGCCGGCCAGGACTCCGGTGGCGATCAAGAAGCTGATCAAGCAGGCCGACCGCGCCTGCGCCTATTTCGAGGCGACCCAGCTCGCTGGATTTGGGCCCGACGAGTCCGTGGAGTTCTTCGGCGCGCCCCCGCAAGGCTATGTTCTGCAGATCGAGCCCCTGGCGCCCAGCCAGGCGCAAGTCCGTTACGTTCAGCGCTATCATGTGCTGTCGGAGGCGGCGGGATTCGCCAAGGCCTCCGCAGCCTTCGATACGGAGTGAGCGTGACCATCATCGTCAGCGGTCTGGCCGAAGTCCCCGCCCTCATCGCGCGCCGGCGGCCGTCCCACGTGGTGACGCTGCTGGACCCGGCCACCATGATCGAGACCCCGCGGGGCCTGACCCCCGAACGCCACCTCAAGCTGCCCGTCAACGACATCGCCGAGCCCACCGAGGGCCTCGTCCCCCCCGACGAGAGCGTGGTCATGCGGCTGCTGGCCTTCGGCCGCACCTGGGACGAAAGCGCGCCCATGCTGATCCATTGCTGGGCCGGCATCAGCCGCTCCACCGCCAGCGCCTTCACCCTGGCCTGCGAGCGCAGCCCCGGAGTCGACGAGCGCATCATCGCCCTGGCCATGCGCCGCGCCGCGCCTCACGCCTCGCCCAACCGCCGGATCGTGGCCCTGGCGGACGACATGCTGGGCCGCCGCGGCCGCATGGTCGACGCCGTCGCCGCCATGGGCGACTACGACTGGGAGCAGGCCCGTCCCTTCGAGTTCGCGGTCCGCCACCCATGAACGTCCAGGGGCCGAGCCCAGGCGGCGGGACCGTCGTCATCGGCCTCTCGGCGGTGGTGGTCGCCGTGCGCGACGGACAGGCGGTGGTCCTCACCGTGCGCCCTCCCGGCCAGCCGGCCGGCCTTCCCTTCGGCCCCTTCGATCCGGAAGGCGACCGCACATTCGAGCTCGCCCTGCGCGCCTTCGTGACCGCCCAGACCCGGTTCGACCTGGGCTATGTGGAGCAGCTCTACACCTTCGGCGACAAGGGCCGCGACGCGCCCCTGGCCGACCTGGGCGAGCGGGCCGAGGCCACCGGCCACCGCGCCGCACGGGTGATCTCGGTAGGCTATCTTGGCCTGACCCCGCACGCCGTGGACACCCACGCCCCGGACAGCGCCTGGTCCGACTGGCTGCGCTTCTTCCCCTGGGAGGACTGGCGTGACGGGCGTCCCGAAGCCCTGACCGCCATCGAGCCGGCCCTGCGCCAATGGGCGGCGGCCGGTCCCAACCGCCTGCCCCGCATTCGGCTGCCCTTCGCCCTCGACGGCGCGCCCTGGAACGAGGAGCGGGTCCTGGAGCGCTATGAACTGCTCTATGAGGCGGGCCTGGCGCCGGAGGCCGCCCGCGACCGCGCGGAACGCCCCAACCCCTCGCTCCAGGCCCTGGGTGCGGCTCTTGGGGAGCCGATGATCTCCGACCACCGGCGCATCCTCGCCACCGCCCTGTCCCGCCTGCGCGGCAAGCTGAAGTACCGTCCGGTGATCTTCGAGGTCATGCCGGAGGAATTCACCCTCTCGGCCCTGCAGCGGGCCGTGGAGGCCGTGGCCGGCGTGCCGCTGCACAAGCAGAACTTCCGACGCGCCCTCGAGCGCGCCGAACTGGTCGAGGGCCTGGGCCGCCTGGACCAGGAGACCGGCGGCCGGCCCGCCGAACTGTTCCGTTTCCGCCGCGAGATCCTGGGCGCGCGGCCGGTCTCGGGCCTGTCCCTGCCGTTGCTGCGGGACTAGGTCCGGCGTCTCAGGCGAACAGGGTCATGCACCCGGTGGGCGCGAGCAGGCGATCGATCCTGGCCTTTGCGCCCGCGTCCAACGCCCCGTGGGCCTCCCTCAGCCAGCCCAGGCACTTGGCCTGGTAGGGGAACGGCTGCTGGGTCCAGGCTTGGCCGTCTACCACCGCCTCGACCTCGGCCGCGCCCGACATCACCGCCCGGGCATTGGCCAGCATCACCGGCGGATAGACACGCCCGATCTCCTTCAGGATGGCGACCAGGGTTTCCGGCGGCGCGTCCGGCGACATCCAGTCGTCCGCGGACGGCTCGACGCCCGACT
>DASUIJ010000393.1:0-12464 GCA_036279815.1 Phenylobacterium sp.
CGCGAAAGGCGGGATTGCGGGCGAAAAGGCCCGCGCGGCCAGGCACGGCCTGGAACGCCTCGCCAAGGCCGTGGGGCGCCTCGCCTTCGCCCAGGAACAGGAAGCCCTCGGGGCTGAGCGCCCTGGCCAGGTTCTCCAGCAGCCGCGGCCGGGCCTGGGGCGTCAGGGATCCCAGCACGTAGCGGCAGAAAATCACGTCGAAACGGCCGGCCGCCGACAGGTCGGACACCAGATTGATCCGCCGCCAGCGGACCATCTGCCGGATGCGGGGGCTGAGCGCCCACATCTCGTCGGCCTTCTCGAAATGGCGGATCACCTGCCGGATCGGCAGGCCCCGCTGGATCTCGAACTGGGTGTAGAGTCCGCTCTGCGCCTTTTCCAGCGCCCGTTCGGACAGGTCGGAGGCGAACAGCTCGATCCTGGCCCCCGGCGCCAGGGCGCCGCGTTCCTCGTCGACGATCATCGCCAGTGAATAGATCTCCTGCCCCGAACCGCAGGCCGCGCTCCAGACCCGGATCGGCTCCCCGTCGCGCAGGCGGGCCAGGGCCGGCAGCACCTCGGTGCGGAACAGTTCGAACGGCGTCCGGTCGCGGAAGAATTCGGTTTCGCCCGCCGCCATGGCCTCCACCACCGCCCAGGCCAGCCGGTCTTCACGCCGCGTCTTCAGGGCCGCCATCAGGTCGGCGATCGATCCGAAACCCTCGCGCCGGGCCACAGGCCCCAGACGGCTCTCGATGAGGTAGGTCTTTTCCGGATCGACCTGCAGGCCCGCACGCGATGCGCTGAGCTGGGCGACCATCTTGCAGTCTTCGGGATTCATGCCGCCACCAGCCCGGCCTCGGCGAACTTCGAGGCGATGATGTCGCCGTCGAAGGGCTTCATGATGTATTCGCGCGCGCCGGCGTCCAGCGCCTCGCGGATGCGCTCCACCTCGTTCTCGACGGTGCAGAACAGAACCGTCGGCTGGTCGCCGCCCGGCTCCTGGCGCAGCTGGCGCAGGAATTCGATGCCGTTCATCACCGGCATGTTCCAGTCCAGCAGGATGGCGTCAGGCATGGCCGCGCGGCACCAGGCGAGCGCCTCCATCCCGTCGGACGCTTCGGCGATCTCGAAGCCGAGGTCCTCCAGAATGCGGCGGGCCACCTTACGGATCACCCGGCTGTCGTCGACGACAAGGCAGGTCTTCAACGCGTCGTCCTCCAAGGACTCCGTTTTCGCGCGCCGATGGTTAAGGAGGGGTATGGGCGGCCCGGTAATTCAGCCCGTCCGCCCGGCTAATTCTGGAACCCCGGGACGGCCTAGATCGGCGTCGTGGCGACGAAGGTGATCTTCTCGTCTGTGGCGTCGGCGAGCAGGCGGCCGCCCGCGTCGGTCAGGAACAGGTGCACGTAATAGGCCTGGACCCAATGGCCCGCGAGGCCCTCGCTGAACGCCGCGCCGCGCAGGCCGGCCAGCACCTCGGGCTTGAGCCGGATCCGCGGGCCGGTCCCCTCGGCGGAGATCGCGTACTGACCGTCGCGTTCCACCACCCGGATCTTCGTCACGCCGCCCATCGGCAAGGCGCCTCCCACCAGCTGCGCCAGGTTCAGCACGGCGCGCGCCGCGGGCTTGGAAAGGCCAGCGGGCTCCACCTGCCAGTCGAGCTCGGACTTGACGTGCGCGAAGACCCCGGCCGTGAGCCGGTTCAGCTCGCGGGAGTCGAAAACCTCCGCCGACGCCGAAGCGCCGAACGCCACGCGGGTGAATTCCAGGATGTCCGACAGCTTGCGGGCCGAGCCGGCGATCAGGTTCATGGCGTCTTCGCGCATGTCCTGGGCGCTGGGATCGTCCAGCAGGTCCAGGCCGGACACGATGGCGCTGGCGGGGCTGATGAAGTCGTGACACATCCGCGCGGCCAGGTAGGCCGCCACCTCCGCGGTGCGGGGCGGCGGTTTGGGCTCGGGCGTCGGGTCGGCGTGGGGGGGCGCGGGCTCGCTCATGGACTTGGCAAACTGGCCTGATTTGGCGCTTTGGCAAACACGCCGGGGCGTCTAGGTAACCAGCTCATGGGCGGTTCCGATCCTTTCCTCGAGCCAGGCGTCCTCGTACGCCATCCGCGCGAGCCGAATTGGGGGCTCGGACAGGTGCAGACGGTTGCAGGAGCCAAGGTGACGGTGAACTTCGAGGAA
Organism: Phenylobacterium sp.; assembly: GCA_036279815.1. GTDB lineage: Bacteria > Pseudomonadota > Alphaproteobacteria > Caulobacterales > Caulobacteraceae > Phenylobacterium. The sequence continues at coordinate 2,169 of DASUIJ010000393.1, forward strand.
GCGGGCAAGCAGGTGATCGACACCCGCGTAGTGTCCCTGGTGTTCGTGGGCGACGATCCGCGCGAGGCGCGCCGATGAGTAATCCCACCCTCGATGTCGGGCCGGCGCTGGCGGACATCTGCGAGGAAGCCGCGCGCCTGATCCTGCCGCTGTGGAAGTCCGGCCTGACCGTCCACACCAAGTCCGACGAAAGCCCGGTCACCGAGGCCGACCGGCTGGGCGAGACCCTGATCCTGGAACGCCTGGCGACACGGTTTCCCGGCGTCCACGTGATCTCCGAGGAGGACGCCAGCGAGTTCGGCACGCCCGACGAGATCGGGCGGCAGTTCTTCCTGGTGGACCCGGTGGACGGCACCAAGGCCTTCGTCCGCGGCGATCCGAACTTCACCGTCAACATCGCGCTGATCGAGGACTGCCGGCCGGTCGCGGGCGCGGTCAACGCCCCCGCCACCGGCGAGACCTGGTTCACCCAGAACGGCCAGGCCGTGAAACGGGTGCAGGGCGGCGCCGCCCGGCCGGTGCGCGTCCGCGACTGGCCCCGGGGCTCGGCCGTCGCCCTGGTCAGCCACACCATGAAGGAAGAGACCCTCAAGGCCCTGGCCGACAAGTACGGCTTCGACGAAACCCAGGCGATGGATTCCTCGATCAAGTTCTGCCGCATCGCCGAAGGCTCCGCCGACGTCTATCCGCGGCACGGCCCGACCATGGAATGGGACATCGCGGCCGGACATGCGGTGCTGACCGCCGCCGGCGGCACGGTGCTGTCCGAGGACGGCGACGCCATCACCTACGGCAAGGCCGACAAGGGATTCCGCAACGGCTGGTTCATCGCCCGCGGATCCTAGGTCAACCGGGCGAGGCCTTCGGACGGCGCGTCCGGCGTCGCCGTCGGCAGGATCATCTCCACCGGCCCGCGCAGGGCTGGACGGTCCGACGCCATCCGCCCCGCCGCCAGGGACAGGCTCAGCAGGAATCCGATCGAAAACGCCACCAGGGCCAGCCACAGATAGGGCCTGACCAGATCGAGATTGCGGTTCGACGGGGCGACAGGCGAAAACATGGGGCGGTCCCTGGGGCCGGAACGAAGGAAGGCACCCAGGAAACGGCGGAACCGCCCGTCCGGTTGCCGGGCCGGCCCGGAACCTTCCGGCCTCAGACCTCGGCCCACATCCGCAGCAGGTTGTGATAGGTCCCGGCCAGGCTCACCAACTGCGGCTCCCCCTGGCCGATGCGCGCGCTGAGCTCGCGCACCGCCCGGTCCAGGCCGAACAGCAGGGCGCGCTGCTCGTCCGATTTCACCATCGACTGGGTCCAGAAGAACGACGCCCAGCGGGAGCCCGCGGTGATCGGCGCGACCCTGTGCAGGGACGTGGCCGGATAGAGGATCATGTCGCCGGCCGGCAGCTTCACCGCATGTTCGCCGTAGCTGTCCTCGATGATCAGCTCTCCGCCCTCGTAGTCCTCGGGCTCGGTCAGGAACAGGGTGGCGGAGACGTCGGTGCGGTAGCGCACGGGGCCGGAGAACCGGATCGCGTTGTCCACATGGGTCTGGAACTCCATGCCGGCGTCGTAGCGGTTGAACAGCGGCGGGAAGACCCGCAGCGGCAGGGCGGCGGAGACGAATTCCGGGTTTCGGCCGAGCGCGCCCAGGATCATCTCCCCAAGCTCGCGCGCGGCGGCGCTGTCCTCGGGCGCCTGAAGGTTCCGCTTGGCCAGGGCCGACTGCTCGCCCGCCGTGACCTTGCCGTCGACCCAGTCGCCGGCCGCCAGGCGATCCCGGCAGCGGGCCACCTGGTCGGGGGTCAGGACGCCTTCGATTTGCAGGAGCATGGGCTTTCGTATCCGTCTGGAATCCCGTCGGCGAGGCTCAGAACGTCGCGCCGATCGACGCGATGATGGTCCGCCCCGCGGCGGGGACCGCCCGGTTGCCGAACACCTGGGTGTAGTTCAGCCGGTCGGTCAGGTTGTAGACGTTCAGCGCGACCCGCCAGCCGTCGCGCCGGTAGCTGGCGAAGGCGTTGACGGTCACGCTCTCGGGAACCTGGGCGATCCTGAGCGGCGTGAGCGTGGCCCGGTCGGCGAAGGAGACGCTGCGGGCCGCATAGGCGAGGTTCTGCCGGTCCTGGTAGGTCACGTCGCCGCCGACGGTCAGGCCCTCGATCCGGTCGCCCAGGTCGTAGGTGGTGTAGAGCGAGGCCGAGTTCCTGGGCACGAACACCACCTGCCGGCCCACCGCCACGGTGTTGAGCACCGGGATGGCGGCCGTCACGCCCGCCGGGCAGACGATATTGGCGGGGGTTCCGGTGACGCCGGCGGGAACCGCGCAGTTGGCGAAGCTCTGCTGGATCCTGGCGTCGAGATAGGCGTAGCCGAGGCTGACCGTCCAGGCCGGGGTGACCCTGCCGGTCAGTCCCAGCTCGAGTCCCCTCACCTCCTGGCGCTCCCCCGACTGGGCCATGACGAACCCGGTCGCGGGGTCGGTCTGCAGGGCGTTGTCCTTCTTCACGTCGAAGATCGAGGCGGTGAAGGACGACTGGCCGAACGGCAGGCCGATCTTGGCCCCGGCCTCCAGGACCTCGCTCTCCTCGGGCTCCAGGTCCCGGGCGGTCAGCGCCACCGCCGTGCCGGCGCCCGCCACCGAGGTCCCCTGCGGCGTCTGCGACCTGCCCCAGGACAGGTAGTAGGTCTGGTCGGAGCGCGGCTCCCAGACCGCGCTGACCCGCGGGCTGGTCAGGTCGGACTTCACCTTCAGCCCGCCCGTCGGGCTCTCAGCGCCGGACATCAGCAGGGTGTCGAGCCGGGCCTCGTAGCGCTCGAACCGCAGCGAACCGATCAGCGACAGCGCGTCGGTCAGCCACAGGCGGTTGGTGACGAAGATCCCGAGGTCGGTGGCCTGGCCTTCGGTCTTGAACGCCGCCGTCCCGGCGAAGTTGGTGGTGACCGTCCCGCCCGCGAGCTTGGTGGTGCAGTTTCCGCTGGCCGGGCAGGTGATGTTCGACCCCGGGACCGGTCGGAACAGGGTGTAGCCGGCCGGGAAGCGCGGGTCCGGATTGACCAGCGGATGGGGAATGCCCGGCCGCGTGGCGATCCCCGCCGGCAGGGTGTAGCCGAAGAACTGCTTGTCGTTGTGCTGGTAGCTGGCGTCGAGGCCGATGATCAGCTGGTTCGCGAAGCGCCCGAACTTCAGGTCCATCCGCGCGGTGGAGATGTTCTGGATCCCCCAGGAGTCCTGATCGTAGGGGCCCGAGCCGCCGATGCCGCCATAGGCCTCGGTTCTCGGATTGTTATCGAACAGGGCGGTCGTGCAGGCGGCGTTGCACTGGTCGGTGGTGGTGTACTGGAAGTACCGCGAATAGGCGCCCACCCGGCTGTCGGAGGTCAGGGTCAGCCAGGGCGTGGCCTTGTGGCTCAGGCGCACGGTGACAATGTCCGCGTCGGTTCGGTCCACATCGTTCCGGAAGCCCAGATAGGTCGAGCGCTCGACGCCCACCCCGTAGTCGCTGGCCGGCCTGGCGATGAGCTGGCCCGGCGGCTGGACGATGATGATCCCGTAGTCGGGCCGGCGACGGTCGTGCTGGTGCAGGTAGCTCAGGACCAGGCTGGTGTCGGTCCCCAGGCCGAAGGCCACCGAGGCCGCCGCGCCCCAGCGTTCCGACTTGACCAGGTCGCGGTCGACCACGCCGGCCGAGGTGGCCATCAGGGTCAGGCGGACCGCGGTGGTGTCGCCGAGCCGGCGGTTGATGTCGGCCAGGCCGCGATAGTACTCGCCGCCGCCGGCATAGGCGTCGACGCTGATCTCGTCCTTCAGCTGCGGACGCTTGGAGACGGTGTTGATCACCCCGCCGGTGGTTCCCCGGCCGAACATGGCCCCCGAGGGGCCCTTCAGCACCTGGACTTCCTGGTAGTTGAAGCTGTCGCGGGCATAGACGCCGAAGTCCCGCAGGCCGTCGATATAGACGTCGTCCTTGGAATCGAAGCCGCGGATCTTGAACTGGTCGCCGTTCAGCGTGCCGCCCTCGCCGATGGCGATGGTGATGCCCGGGACATTGCGCAGGGCCTGCTCCAGGCTCGACACGCCCTGGGCCTTGAGCTGGGCCTGGTCGATGACGTTGATCGCCTGGGGGGTGTCCTGGACTGTGGTCGGCAGGACGGAGAGACCGGTGTCGGCGTCGAGCGCCCCGCGCTGGCCGTTGATCGTCAGGCCGGACACCTCGGTCGCCAGGTCGGCGTCCGCATCGGCCGCCTGGGCGGCGCCGGTCAGGCTGGCGGCGCCCGCAAGCACGGCCAGACCCAGGCGATACGGGCGTTTCTTCGCATAGCCGACAACTCCGCTCCGAACCCCGGCCATACGCTCCTCGCACCCATCCAAACTGCTATTGCGACGCGTTCTTAATTGCAGGTCGCGGGCATGGCAATGCGAATCATTCTCAAAAGCAGAAGAATTGCAGCGCCTGCCGGTCGCGGAACCGCCCTGGGCCCTTTGCCTCGACGGCCCGTGGGGTCACAGTCGGGAAAACGGGAGGAGCGCGGATGTCCTTTGAGACGATCGCCTACGAGGTTCGCGGCGAGGTCGCCATCATCACGCTGAACAGGCCGGAGAAGCTGAACGCCATAAATTCGGACCTGCGCCGCGACGTGCATGCCGCCCTGGACCTGGCCCGGGCGGACGACGCCGTGCGCGCGGCGGTCCTCACCGGCGCCGGCCGGGGCTTCTGCTCGGGCGCCGATCTCACGGGAACGCCGCCCACCCCGGGGACCGACCAGAACACCCGCCTGGACGACATGGGCTGGGTCGGCCAGTGGGCCCGCGGGTTCCACGACTTCGACAAGCCGCTGATCGGGGCGATCAACGGGGTCTGCGCCGGCGCCGGCATGAGCGCGGCCCTGGCCTGCGACGTCCGCATCGGCTCGCCCGCGGCCCGCTTCAAGACCACCTTCGTGGAGCGCAGCCTGTCGCCGGATTCCGGAATGAGCTGGTACCTGCCGCGTATCGTGGGCTATGCGGCCGCCGCCGACCTGATCATGACCAGCCGCATGGTTGAGGCGCAGGAGGCCCAGGCTCTGGGCCTGCTGAACCGGGTCGTCGAAGCCGACCTCGTCGAGGCGGCGGTGGCCTATGCGCAGGAGATGACCCGCTGGCCGCCCCTGGCCCTGCGCATGGCCAAGAAGGTGCTGCAGCACAATCAGGACGCCGACCTGGAGGCGGCCTTGAGATACGAATCGGTCGGCCTCGGATTCGCCCGCCGGGCCGTGAACGACGCCAAGGAGTCCCTCGCCGCCTTCCGCGAAAAGCGCAAAGGCGTCTACACGGGAACCTGATTTCGGCCCATAAGGCCCGCGAACACTCTGGAGACCCAGGCCATGGCCCTCGACACCGCCGCTGACGCCAAGACCTTCAACTGGGAAGACCCCCTGGACCTGGCCTCGCGCCTCTCGGAAGACGAGCGCATGATCCAGGATGCGGCCCGCAGCTACGCCCGCGAGCAGCTGCTGCCCCGGGTGGTCTCGGCCTACGCCGAGGAGCGGTTCGACCGCGAGATCATGACCGAGATGGGCGCGCTGGGCTTCCTCGGCCCGACGCTCCCGGAAGAGTATGGCGGCGCCGGCGTGAACCACGTGGCCTATGGCCTGATCGCCCGCGAAATCGAGGCGATCGACTCGGGCTACCGCTCGGCCATGAGCGTGCAGTCCTCGCTGGTCATGTATCCCATCTACGCGTTCGGCACGGAGGAGCAGAAGCGGAAGTACCTGCCCGGCATGGCCAAGGGCGAGATCATCGGCTGCTTCGGCCTGACTGAGCCGGACGGCGGCTCCGACCCCGCGTCCATGCGCACGACGGCCCGCAAGGCGCCGGGCGGCTATTCGCTCTCGGGCGCCAAGATGTGGATCACCAACGCCCCGATCTGCGACGTGGCCCTGGTCTGGGCCAAGCTCGACGGCGTGATCCGCGGCTTCCTGGTGGACCGCGGCTCCAAGGGCTTCGAGACTCCCCAGATCAAGAACAAGCTCTCCCTGCGCGCCTCGGTCACCGGCGAGATCTCGCTGGACGAGGTGTTCGTGCCGGAATCGCAGATGCTGCCCGAAGTCTCCGGCCTGCGCGGGCCGTTCTCCTGCCTGAACAAGGCCCGCTACGGCATCGCCTGGGGCGCCATGGGCGCGGCCGAGTTCTGCCTGCACGTGACGCGTGAATACACCAAGACCCGCAGGGTGTTCGGCAAGCCGCTGGCCGCCCGCCAGCTGATCCAGAAGAAGCTCGCCGACATGCAGACCGAGATCGCGCTGGGCTTCGAGGGCGCCCTGGCGCTCGGCCGGCTGATCGACCAGGGCGCCTGGGTTCCCGAAGCCATCAGCCTGATGAAGCGCAACAACTGCGGCAAGGCCCTGACCATCGCCCGCGAGGCCCGCGACATCCACGGCGGCAACGGCATCTCCGGCGAGTACCACGTCATGCGGCACTCGACGAACCTGGAGACCGTCAACACCTACGAAGGCGCCCACGACGTCCACGCCCTCATCCTCGGGCGCGCCATCACCGGCGAGAACGCCTTCTAGGCGTCCGGCGAAGACGCCGCAGCCTTGACGCCCTTTCACCCGGGGACGGCGCGATGCTAGATCATCCGCGCAAAATCCGGGGAGGGATGCATGGCGGACGTGGCCGCGGAAGACTCTGAGACGGTCAAGGGCGCGTCGTTGCGCACCGTCGTGGCCGCCTCGTCGGCCGGCACCACCTTCGAGTGGTACGACTTCTTCGTCTTCGGCAGCCTGACGACGATCATCTCCAAGACCTTCTTCTCGGGTCTCACCGACACCGCCGGCTACGTGGCGGCGCTGGCCCTGTTCGGGGCGGGCTTCGCGTTTCGCCCCATCGGCGCCCTGGTGTTCGGCCGCATCGGCGACCGCGCCGGGCGCAAGGGCGCCTTCCTGGTCACCGTGGTGCTGATGGGCGGCGCGACGGTCGCCATCGGCCTTCTGCCCACCTACGACCAGGTGGGGATGGCGGCGCCGGCGCTGCTGGTGCTGATGCGCATCCTCCAGGGGTTCGCCCTTGGCGGCGAATACGGCGGCGCGGCGATCTATGTGGCCGAGCACGCCCCGCCCGGAGCGCGGGGGCGGTCGACCAGCTGGGTGCAGACCTCGGCGGCGTTCGGCCTGTTCGCGGCCCTGCTGGTGATCCTGCTCACCCGGCTGGTGCTGGGCGCGACCTTCGGGCCCGGCGCCTTCGACGCCTGGGGCTGGCGCATCCCGTTCCTGTTTTCGGCCGGCCTGCTGGCCGTCTCGATCTTCATGCGCATGAAGCTGTCCGAGAGCCCCGCCTTCGCCAAGATGAAGGCCGAGGGCGGCGGGTCCGAGGCGCCCTATACCGAGGCCTTCGGCCAGTGGAAGAACCTGAAGATCGTGCTGCTGGCCCTGGCGGCGATCATGTCGGCCCAGGGCGCCGTCTGGTACACCGCCTTCTTCTACGTCCAGACCTTCCTCGACAAGTTCCTCAAGGTCGCGCCGGAGACCATCAACTGGCTGATGATGGTGGCCACCGCAATCAGCGCCATCTTCTACGTGGTGTTCGGATGGCTGTCGGACCGGGTCGGTCGCAAGCCGGTGATGCTGTTCGGCATGACGCTGATGCTGGTGGCCTATTTCCCCGGCTTCCACATGCTGACCCGCACGGCCAACCCGGCCCTGGCCGAGGCGCAGGCGCGCACCCCCGTGGTGGTGGTGGCCGACCCCACGGAGTGCTCCCTGCAGTTCGACCCGGTGGGCAAGGCCTCCTTCGTCAGCTCCTGCGACATCGCCAAGAGCGTGCTGGCCAACGCCGGGGTCTCCTATGACAACGAGAAGGGCGCGGCCGGATCCAAGGCGCAGGTGAAGGTGGGGACCACCGTGGTCGAGGCCCGGTCCGCCAAGGGCCTGCCCAAGGCGGAAGCCAAGGCGGTGAAGACCAAGGTCGAGGGCGACATCAGGACGGCGCTGGCCCAGGCCGGCTATCCCGCCAAGGCCGATCCCGCACGGATGAACATCCCCGGCATTCTGGGCGTGCTGTTCGTCTTCGTGATCGCCGCCACCGCCCTGTTCGGCCCCATCGCCGCCTGCCTGGTGGAGCTGTTCCCGACCCGCATCCGCTATACGGCCATGTCCCTGCCCTATCACATCGGCACGGGCTGGATCGGGGGCTTCGTGCCCTTCACCGCCTTCGCCATCGTGGCCGCGGTGGGCAACATCTATTCCGGGCTCTGGTACCCCTTCGCCTTCACCGCCCTGTCGGTGGTGACCTGCCTGCTGTTCCTGCCGGAGACCAAGGGCCGGTCGCTGGACCAGTAGGGCTCAGGCCGCCAGGGCGGCGATCGCCCTGGCGCAGTCCGGCCCCGCGAGATTTTCCGACGCCTGGATGAGCCGCGCCTGTCCGTAGGCGACGCGGCCTTCCCAGGTTTCGAACATCGGCTCGCCCTCGCCCAGGCGCCGATGCAGGTCGGCCACGGGCGGCGCCTCGAGCCGGTCCCCGGGCAGCCGGGCGCCGGGCCGCTCCGCCGCCGCGCCGTTCAGGAAGATCGCGGCGTAGAAGACGTGGTTGATCTGCCGCGCCAGGAACATCCGCGCCCGCCTGGCCGCGTCCGGCGTCTCGCCGAAGTAGGTGGCCAGCAACGCCTCCTCCTCGGCCGGGCCGGAAGTGAAGAAGTTCGCCAGGGTCGCCAGGTCCACCCAGCGGTCGGCGAGGAAGGACGACTCCCAGTCCACCAGCCAGAGCCGCGACCCGTCGTAGAGCAGGTTGCGGGGATTGAGGTCGTTGTGGCTGGAGACCAGGTCGGCCGGCAGGCGTCGATAGACCGCCGCCAGCTCGGCGTAGCGATCCAGCGGCTGGGCCAGCGCCTGGGCGGCGACGAGGCCGCCGGCGCGAAGCTGGCCGAGCAGGATCTCCATCCCGTCCAGATAATCCATCATCGGCGGGAACGGCGGGGCGGCGTGCAGGGCGCGGACGGCCTGGGCCAGCTCGACGATCATGTCCCGGCGGGTGCCGGCGTAGTCGAGGGCCAGGGAGAGCTCGGGGATGAAGTCCATGATCGCCACCCGGTCCTCGACGTCGGCGTAGCGGACGCGGGGGGCGAGGCAGGCCTCGGCGGCGATGCGCATGGCCCCGTACCAGCGGGCGGGGTCGCTGAAGAGGTCGGCGGCGCCTTCCACCCGCAGCAGGTAGGCGATGCCGCCGACCCGGATCTTGTAGACCAGCGCGCCGGAGAGGCCGCCGGTCATGGGGACGACGGAATCCAGCTCGGCGGTTCCGAAGGCGGCGATGAGGGCGCGGTCGATGGCCGGCCGGCGGGTTTCGGGAAAGGACCAGGGCATTTTTCGCGCTCCAAGGGAGCCGCTTAATTACCCGGATAAAATCCAAAGTCAATATTACCCGGGTATATTTTAGGCGGGACCTCGCGAGGCGCGGCTGGCCAGGCGGCCGACGGCGTCGGAGACCAGGACCGAGGCCACGGCGATGGCCGCGGCCACCAGGCAGAGCGCCGCCGCGCGGCCCTCCGATCCCGGCGCCTGGGTGGCGCCGTAGATCGCCGAGGGCAGGGTCAGGGTCTCGCCCGGAATGGCGGCCACGAAGGTGATGGTGGCGCCGAACTCCCCCAGCGCCTTGGCGAAGCCCAGGATCGCGCCGGCCGCGATCCCCGGGGCGGCCAGGGGCAGGGTGAGGCGCAGGAAGCGCACGACCGCGCCGGCGCCCAGGGTGCGGGCGACCTCGCCGACCTCCGGGTCCAGGGCCTCGATGGCCAGCCGCATGGGCCGCACCATCAGCGGGAAGGCCATGACGCCGGCGGCCAGGGCCGCGCCGGTCCAGTCGAAGGCGAACACCACGCCGAACCGCTCGAGGAAGGCGCCGATCGCCCCGCGACGCCCGAACAGCAGCAGCAGCACGTAGCCGGTCGCCACGGGCGGCAGCACCAGGGGCAGGGTGACCACGGCGTCCAGCGCCACGCGCAGTGCGTAGCGGGCGCGGGCCTGCAGCAGGGCCACGGCCAGGGCCAGGGGCGCGCCGAACACGGTGGCCGCCAGCGCCACCTTCAGCGACAGGGCGACCGCGGCGAAATCCTCGGGCGCGAGATCGGTCACGGGCCGGGCGCCGCCGCCAGCACCTCGACCGCGACCCCCAGGCCGATCAGCCGCAGGGCCTCGGCGTCCAGCCGCGCGGCCGGGACGACCCGCACGATCCTCAGGCCCGAGCGGGCCAGCTCCGCCAGATGGGCGTCGGTGGCCTCCGCGGGGTCCAGGCGCTCGGCGTCGCGGCGGGCCATGGACAGGACCTGC
>DASUIJ010000394.1:0-5737 GCA_036279815.1 Phenylobacterium sp.
CCGTTATCGAGGTTCCGCCGCCGCCAAGACGCTCTCGACCGACATCTGGGTGGCCGCCCTGATCCGCCGGGTCGAACTGGGCGGGGGCTTCGCCGTGGTGCCGCGCAAGGGGGACGCGCGGGCCGGCAGCGTGCTGGTCAAGGTGCTCAACCGCGGCGACGGGACCACCCGGCTCTATGCCGAGGCCACGCGGGGCGACGGGGAACGGGTGTGGATGCGCCCGCATCTCTCGGAGCAGGAACCCGAGCTGGACCGCTATATCGAGCGCGCCCTGCGGGTCGACCCGGACCTCTGGGTGGTCGAGATCGAGGATCGCCAGGGCCGCCATTTCCTGACCGAGCCCGTCGAGGCCGAGTGACGGTTACCGCGCCGTTCACCGGGTTTGGGAACGGAACGGAAAGCCTGGATGTGGAACGTCAGGGGCTGTCCCTCCCAACCTCCCGTTGTGTGCGTTCCCCCATGCTTTTTCTGATGAACGACGTCGTCCTCAACATCGAGGGCGTGAAGAACGCGCCCAAGCTGGCGGGCCGGCGCCTGAAGGCCCTTTCGTTCAATGCGGTGAGCCGGCTGGGCCAGGAGCTCTATGCCGACGCCCCGCTGCTGCACTCGACCCACCAGGAGCGTGCGCGCCGGCTGGCGACCCTGATCATCGCCAAGGCGCCGGCGATCAATGCGGCCCTGTTCATCGCCCCCTACAGCGGCTGCGCGCCCGAGGAGGTGTCCATGCAGTACTGCCATGTGGATTTCGAACTGATGGCCCGCCTCCTCACCCGGCAGCGCAGCGGCGAGCTCGACACCCTGCGGACCGACCGCGAGGTCTGGAAACGCCTGGCGGCCTGACGGCGGCCAGGGCGGATCGCCGGTCGGCGCGGGATTCCAGCCCGCCTTCACGAGCGTTTCTCCCGTGGGGCGTGCGCCAAGACGAGGACGCCGACGCCCTGGCGCTTCGCAGTGACGGAAAGGGGTGCTATCGCCCCGTCCCATGAGCACATCTCCCGCCGCCGAGGCCGCCCGCCGGCGCACCTTCGCGATCATCTCCCACCCTGACGCCGGCAAGACGACCCTGACCGAGAACCTGCTGCTGGCCGGCGGCGCGATCCGGGCCGCAGGCGCCGTGCGGGCGCGGGGCGAGAACCGCCGGACCCGTTCCGACTGGATGAAGATCGAGCGCGAGCGGGGGATTTCCGTCTCGGCCAGCGTGATGACCTTCGACCACGACGGGCTGATGTTCAATCTGCTGGACACGCCGGGTCACGAAGACTTCTCGGAAGACACCTATCGCACCCTCACCGCCGCCGACGCGGCGGTCATGGTGCTGGACGCGGCCAAGGGCATCGAGCCGCAGACCCTGAAGCTGTTCGAGGTCTGCCGCCTTCGAGACATCCCCATCGTCACCTTCATCAACAAGATGGACCGCGAGGCGCAGGACCCGATCGAACTGCTGGACGAGATCGCCTCGAAGCTGGCCCTGGATCCGGCGCCGCTGTTCTGGCCTGCCGGTTCGGGCGGCCGGTTCAAGGGGATGCTGGACCTGCGCACCCAGCAGTTCCTGCCCTTCCTCAAGCGGACCGCCGAGAACCGGGACGAGGGCCACCCCGCCGCCATTCCCTTCAAGGGCAATGCGGTGGTGAGCTATCTCGACCCTGACGAGCAGGCGGAACTGGAAGAAGGCTCGATGCTGGTCCAGGAGGCCTCGAAGCCCTTCGATCCGCAGGCCTTCCTCGAAGGGCACATGACGCCGGTGTTCTTCGGCTCGGCCCTGCGCCATTTCGGCATCGACCAGCTGCTGGCGGGGCTGGGCGCCTATGCGCCGCCGCCCAAGATCGTGGCGGCCGTCAAGAGCGGCGAAGAGACCCACGTCGCGCCGGGCGATCCCGAGGTGACGGGCTTCGTGTTCAAGGTCCAGGCGAACATGGACCCCAACCACCGTGACCGGATTGCGTTCCTTCGGCTCTGCTCGGGCAAGTTCCAGCGGGGCATGAAGCTGAAGGTGCAGAACACCGGCCGCCAGCTTTCGGTCAATGCGCCGATCATGTTCTTCGCCTCCGACCGCGAACTGGCCGAGGAAGCCTTCGCGGGCGACGTGATCGGTATTCCGAACCACGGCGTGCTGCGGGTGGGAGACAGCCTGTCGGAGACCGGCCTGGTGCGCTTCGCCGGCCTGCCCAACTTCGCGCCGGAAATCCTGCAGCGGGTGCGGGTGAAGGATCCCCTGAAGGCCAAGCACCTGAAGAAGGCCCTGGAGGGCCTGGCGGAGGAGGGGGTGACCCAGCTGTTCCGGCCGCAGATCGGATCGGACTTCATCGTGGGGGCCGTCGGCCAGCTGCAGTTCGAGGTCATGGCCGACCGGCTGGCCAACGAATACCAGCTCGAGGTGCTGTTCGAGGCCAGCCCCTTCGCCGAGGCGCGCTGGCTGTCGGGAACGGCGGCGGAGATCGAGGCCTTCATCGACACCCACAAGTCGGCCATGGCCACCGACATCGACGATCAGCCGGTGTTCCTGGCCAAGTCGGCCTGGGAGATCGGCTACGTGGCCGAACGCTACGACAAGGTCGGCTTCGAGCGGACCAAGGAGCGAGGCTAGGCCGTGGCGGCCACGACGCTGAACACCCGGTCGATCCTCTACGGGACGCCGGCCCCGGGCCTGGTCGACGCCCCGGCGGACGCCGTGCAGGTCTCGCCCCTGATTCCCGGCTCGACCGACATCGCCACCCTGCCGGACGGTGCGCTGGAGGAGGCCGCGATCCTGGCCCCGCCCGGCACGCTGGAGCGGGATTTCGTGCTGGCCCATGCGCTGCGCGCGCTGAAGCCGGGCGGCCAGCTGATCGTCTTCGCGCCCAAGGACAAGGGCGGCTCGCGCCTGAAGAAGGTGCTGGAACGGTTCGGCTGCGCGGTCGCCGAGGACGCGCGCCGGCATCACCGGTTCTGCTACGTCACCCGCCCGCAGACGCTGACCGGGATCGCCGACGCCATCGCGGCGGGGGCGCCCCGGCTGGTGTCGGCCCTGGGGCTCTGGTCGCAGCCCGGCGTGTTCAGCTGGGATCGGCTGGACCCGGGCAGCGCGCTACTGCTGGAGACGCTGCCGGCGTTGTCGGGAAGGGGCGCCGACCTGGGCGCAGGGATCGGCGTGCTGGGCCACAAGCTGCTGTCGGTCCCCGCCGTCACCCACCTGGCGATGGTGGAGATCGACCGCCGCGCGGTGGAGGCGGCGAAGCGCAATGTCGACGACCCCAGGGTCGAGGTGATCTGGGCCGACGTCCGACGCCTGGACGACACCTTGAGCGGACTAGATTTCGTGGTGATGAACCCCCCGTTCCATGACGGCGGGGCGGAGGATCGGGGCCTGGGGATCGCCTTCATCGTCCAGGCCGCCAAGGCGCTGCGGAAGGGCGGAGTCTGCTGGCTGACCGCCAACCGGCACCTGCCCTACGAGGGGCCGCTGGGCGAAGCCTTCGCCAAGGTGACGCTGAAGGCCGAACGCGGCGGCTATAAGATCTACGAGGCGCGCAAGTGAGCGCCCGCCCGCCCATGGCCCGGCTGGACCGGCTGCTGGCCAATCTGGGCTACGGGTCGCGCCGCGAGGTCGGAGCCCTGGTGCGCGACGGCCGTGTCGTCCTGGACGGCGTTGCGGTGAAGGACTCCGGAGCCAAGATCCCGGTGACCGCCGAACTGCCGCGGCGAATGACGATCTCCGGCCAGCCCGTCGATCCGCCCGCGCCGCTCACCGTCATCATGCACAAGCCGCTGGGCGTGGTGTGTTCGCATCGCGAGGCGGGCCGCAGCGTCTATGAGCTCCTGCCGGCGCGCTGGCGGGCGCGGATGCCCGCCCTGTCGAGCATAGGGCGGCTGGACAAGGAAACCTCGGGCCTGCTGCTGATCACGGACGACGGCCCGTTCCTGCATCGGGTGATCTCGCCCAGGAGCCGCGTGGCCAAGCGCTACCTGGCGACGCTGGATCGACCCCTGAAGGGCGACGAGGCCCAGGTGTTCGCCAGCGGGACCCTGATGCTGGAGGGCGAGAGCGATCCCCTCGCGCCGGCCGTGCTCGAACCGCTGACGCCCACCAGCGCCTATCTGACCATCACCGAGGGCCGCTATCATCAGGTCCGCCGGATGTTCGCCGCGGTCGGCAATCACGTCACCGCCCTGCACCGGGATCGGATCGGCGGCCTCGACCTGCCGCAGGACCTGGCCGCCGGGGCCTGGCGGGTGCTGGATCCCGCCGGCGCGCAGGCGATCTTCACCTAGACGAGGCCTGGCAGTCCCTGGATCCAGCGGTGTCGCATGGACCCCGGAGCGAACCGGCCGGCGCCCTGGTCACGAAAAATTTGGAATTCGTTAACCATAATCAATCAGTTAACCACTTGTTAAGTGTTCCGGCTCCGGCTTTGCTCCTTCCGGTCTGAACCTGCCGCGGGCGTCCCGTGTTGAGACGCCGCCAGGGGATCGGAGTTGGTCCATGTTCGAGTTTGGTCGCGAGTTAAGGCGCCTGTTCGGAGCCGACAGCCTGAACGCCCCGCGCGATGGCCTGACCGGCGGCGACTCCTCGTTGCTGGAACTGCTGGACCTGCGGCTGCTTCAACAGGAAGCCAGGGCCGCCGACGTGGCCGCCGGCCGGATCGGCGCCAAGGACCGGGCGCAGCGCAAACTCGAATCCGCCATCGTCTGGCGCGAGGTCGCCCGCCGCTCGGGCGAAGCGACGGCCCTGCGCAAGGCCGCCTCCGCCGCCGAAGCCGCCGCCGAGATGTTCGGGCGTGACCGCCGGCCGGACGGCTGGGCCCGCGCCCGCTGCGAACAGGCGTTCTGCGCGCTGCTGGGCGCCGAGCTGTTCGGTGACGAGGGGCTGAACGCCGCGGCCGATGTGGCCTTCCGCGAGGCCCGGGCCGCCGCCCGGGGCGGGCTGGCCCGTCCCCTGGCCGAGATCGGCATCCTGGCCGTCGAGGCGCGCGCCCGTCTCGCCGACGGCGACGCCCAGCTTGGCCGGATCACCGCCGCGCGCTTCGACACCCCGATCGCCGGGCTGAAGGCCCTGACCCGCCGCTGCCGCGCGGCCCGCCTTTTGATGGTCGAGGCCCGGCTGGTGCGCGCCGACCTGATGCTGGGCTGGGGCGCCCGCCTCGGTGACCGCGACCTGCTGCAGATGGCGCTCGACGACGTCGAGACCGCCGGCGGAGACCTGGAATTCGACTACGAACCCCTGAGCTGGGCCCGCGTCGCAGCGCTGCGCGGCCAGGCCCTGGCCCTGCTGGGCGAGGCCACCGGCCAGGTCGAAGGGGTGATCGAGGGGGTCAACGCCCTGGCCGAGGTGCTCGACGACCTGTCCCGCGAGCACAGCCCGCTGGACTGGGCGCGGGGGCAGACCGCGCTCGCCCAAGGCCTGCAGGCGCTGGGCGAAGCCTCCGCCAGCGAGCGGGCCTACGAACAGGCGGTCACCTGCTACGACCGCGCCGTCCTGGTGCTCCGGGACGTGCCGGCCCTGGCGCTGCGGGCGCTGGCCGCCTCCAACCGGGCTCTGTGCCTGGCGCGATCGGCGGAGCTGTCCGGCGACCTGGCGGTGCTCGACGCCGCCGAGGCCGCCTTCCGGATCGAGCTTTCGAACATGGCCGCCGGCCGCGATCCCACCGCCTGGGCGCTGTTGCAGGTGAACCTGGCCCGGCTCTACGAGGCGCGGCTGGAGATCACCGGACGTGACCGTGGCGAACGGGCCGCAGCGGCCACCGCGCTGTCGGCCGCCCTG
>DASUIJ010000395.1:0-11487 GCA_036279815.1 Phenylobacterium sp.
GAGCTCTGGCACAAGGGCGACACCTCCGGCCAAGTGCAGAAGGTCGTCGAGATGCGCATCGACTGCGATCAGGACTGCGTGCTGCTCAGGGTGGCGCCCCAGGGCGACGGCGGCGCCTGCCACGTCGGCTTCCGCTCCTGCTTCTATCGGGTCATCGAGGACGGACGGCTGGAGGAACGACCATGACCGTGATCCAGGCGCTGGCCGCCTTCACCCTGGCCGCGGGGCTGCTCACTCTGACGCCGGGCCTGGACACCGCGCTGATCCTGCGCACCGCCGCGGTGGAGGGCCCCAAGCGCGCGATCCTGGCCATGGTCGGCATCGAGGCGGGCTGCTTCTGTTGGGGCGCGCTCGCCGCCTTCGGGGTCGGCGCCGTGCTGCAGGCCTCGGTCCTGGCCTTCACGGTCCTGAAGTGGGTGGGCGCGGCCTATCTGGTCTGGCTGGGGATAAACCTGATCCTCAGGCCCCGCGACAGCTTCGAGGTGACGACCCTGGGCCAGGCCTCGGCCGGCGGCGGCGCCACCTGGATGCGGCGTGGCTTCCTGTCCAACATGCTCAACCCGAAGATGGGCGTGTTCTACGTCTCGTTCCTGCCCCAGTTCCTGCCCCACGGCGTGCCCGCCGCGCCGTTCATGCTGGGCCTGACCGGAATCCACATGGTGCTGGGCGTGCTGTGGCTGGGGCTGCTGATCGCCGCCACCCAGCCGATCGCGCGGGTCCTGAAGCGCGCCGCCGTGGTGCGCTGGCTGGACCGACTGACCGGCGGGGTGTTCGTGGCCTTCGGCCTGAGGCTGGCGCTGGACCGCCGCTAGGCCTCCGTGAGGCCTGATACGCCTTCGGGCCCGGGCGTCGCTTTGAAGGTCTTCAGAACGCCGGTCGTGTAGGTCCTGTCCATGATGGTCGAGACGGCCATCAGCTGCCCCGTCACCCCCGCCTTGGTCAGCGTGAGCAGGACGAAGCCCTTGGCGGCCTGGTCGGACCAAACCACCTCGCGATTGGCCTTGGCGAAGATCTCGCCGACGGGGACGCCCGGCAGGGCGTCGCCGGCGCCCGGGCTGGTGATTCCCGTCGCGCCGAACTCGACCGCCACCCGGTTCCCGCCCTCGGGCGCGTCATAGAGTTCGTTGGCCCAGAAGGCGTGGCTGTCGCCGGAGACCACCACCACATTGGCCTTGGCCTTGCGGATCATCCCGTAGAGCCGGTCGCGGTCCGCCGGGTAGCCGTCCCACATGTCCAGGCCGTAGGGCAGGCCCAGCGCCGCCACGGACTCCATCCGGTCGATCCGCCGGACGGCGCCGGCGGGCAGTCCGGCGAGCGCCTTGGCCAGGGCCTGCTCGTCCATGCCCTTCCGGATGCTCGGTATGGCCACCCGGGCCATGACCACCTCGTTGCCGAGGATCTGCCAGGGGCGGCCGGACCTGACCGAGGCGGAGAGCTCCTCCGCCAGCCAGGCCTCCTGCGTCTCGCCCATCATCCTGCGGCCAGGATCGCCAAGCCGGGCCCGGAAGGCGGCGACATCCGGCTTGCCGTCGGGGCCTGTGGTCAGGTCGCGGTCGTAGGTCAGCTGCTTGTCGCGGGCGGTCAGCCGGGTCTCCAGCATGAACAGGCTCGCCACGTCGCCGAAGTGGAAGGCGCGGTTGATGGCGAAGCCGTGGTCGGACGGTTCGCGGATCGGCATCCACTCGAAATAGGCCTTGATCGCCGCCGCCTTGCGGACGTTCCAGTCGCCGTCCGTGGCCGTGTCGTGGTGCTGGGCGCCGTCCTTGTAGCTGTCGTTGGCGGTTTCGTGATCGTCCCAGACCACGATCCAGGGCGCCCGGGCGTGGGCCGCCTGAAGCTGGGCGTCGGCGCGATGACAGGCGTGCCGGCGGCGGTAGTCGGCCAGGGTGACGCAGTCGTGGGGCGGGTCGGGCAGGCGGTTCAGCTGCTTGCCGGTTTCGTAGCCGTACCCCTCGGGCGCGTACTCGTAGATGTAGTCGCCCAGGTGCAGCACGGCGTCCACACGGGGAAGCCTGGCGATGGCCTCGTAGGCGTTGAAGTAGCCCCCGGGGTAGAGCGCGCACGAGGCGACGGCCAGCACCACGTCCTTGGTCGGACCGGCCGGCAGGGTGCGGGTGCGGCCCAGGGGCGAGGTCACGCCGCCGACGGTGAATTCGTAGGTGTAGGCGCGGCCGGGCTCCAGGCCCGAGACGTCGACCTTGACCGTGAAGTCGCGGCCGGCGTCGGTGACGCCCGAACCGGATTTCGCCCCGCCGGCGCGGCGGTCGACGGGGTTCAGCGTCCAGCTGTAGGCGATCTCCTGGGCCGCCGGGTCCTCCGGCGTGATCCGGGTCCAGAGGATCACCCGGTCGGCCAGGGGGTCGCCGGAGGCCACGCCGTGACGGAACGCGACCTTGCCGGCGTAGGGGGCGGCCAGGGAGGCGGCGGGGGCCGCGGCGGCGCCCAGCCCGAAGAGCGCCAGCGCCTTGCGTCGATTGAGCCGCATCGATGTCTCTCCCCGTCCGGCCGCATCGGCCGCGCCACAGAATCCGAAGCTTTAGTGGAGGAGCATGACGTCTCGATGTCCAGCCTAGGGCAGAGCGATCGAGGCCTGGCCGAAGGCGTACTTCCATCCGTCCCGGGTGCGGACATAGGTGTCGCTGAACCAGAGCCGGCGATCCGAAGTCTTGCCGTCGGCGGCGTATTTCAGCCAGAGCCGGGCGGTGACCACGGCGGTGTCCGGGCCGAAGAGACGCACCGTCTGGCTGCCCGGCTCTTCGTCCTGGCGCTCGTAGACCACGGTCCGGGACCGGGCGCTCTCGATCAGCTGCGCGCGGGAGACGACCGTTCCGGCGCCCACGACCAGCACCATTTCGGGATGCAGGATCTCGCTCATGGCGGCCGCGTCGTTGGCCTTCACGGCGGCCTGGTAGCGGGTGTCCAGCGCCGCGACGGCGGCGATGTCGGCCTCGGGGTCGGCGAGGGCGGAGCCGGACACGGCGGCTCCGAGGACGGCGGCGACGGCGGCGGCGCGCATGGGCGATCCTTTGCAGTTCGAGGCGCGAAGCTCTACCCAGGTCGTCGAATCCTCGCCAGGACCGCACTGGACCCGGCGAACGGACCATTTGGACGGGGCATGAGCGAACCGCCGGAACTGGACGAGGAGGAGGCCGAGGCCCCAGGCGTGAGCCGGCTGGTGACCCTGCCTGCGGAGGCCGTGGGCGGACGGCTGGACAAGACCCTGGCCGACCACCTGCCGGAGCTGTCGCGCGGCCGGGTCCAGGCGCTGATGGCCCAGGGCCGGGTGAGCCTGGCGGGCCGGATCATGACCGACGCCTCGGCCAAGGCCCAGGCCGGGGAGTACCTGCTGCTGATCCCGCCGCCGGAACCGGCCGAGCCGCAGCCGCAGGCGATCCCGCTCACCGTGCTCTTCGAGGACGCGCACCTGATCGTCGTCGACAAGCCGGCGGGCATGGCGGTCCACCCGGCGCCGGGCAGCGAGAGCGGCACCCTGGTCAACGCCCTCCTGGCCCACTGCGGCGCCAGCCTGTCGGGAATCGGCGGCGTGGCCCGTCCGGGCATCGTCCACCGGATCGACAAGGAGACCTCCGGGATCGTCGTGGCCGCCAAGTCGGACGCCGCCCACCAGGGGCTGTCGGCCCTGTTCGCGGCCCACGACATCGACCGGGTCTATGTGGCCCTGGTCCGGGGCGCGCCGCATCCCGCCAAGGGGACGATCACCACCCGGATCGGACGCTCGCCGCACGACCGCAAGAAGATGGCGGTGCTCAAGACCGGCGGGCGCGAGGCGATCACCCACTACGCGGTGGACCGCAGCTTCGGGCCGGCGGACAAGCCGCTGGCCGCCCAGGTGGCCTGCCGCCTGGAGACCGGGCGGACGCACCAGATCCGCGTGCACCTGGCCTCGAAGGGCGCGCCCTGCCTGGGCGACCCGGTCTATGGCGCAGGAGCGCCGGCCGCGGCGGTGCGCGAGGCCATCGCGGAGGCCGGCCTGACCCGCCAGGCGCTGCACGCGGCGGTGCTGGGTTTCGTGCATCCCGTGACCGGGGAGAGGTTGCGGTTCGAGAGCCCCCTGCCTCCTGACATGAGCAACCTGCGGACATTGTTGAGCAAAATGACGCAATGAGGCCTCTCCCAACCCATTGCGGCCTCAGGGCTTTCGACGCCTGATCCCCGCGCCGCCGTCCGGGCGGCGTGACGGAGTCATGGCATGGTCGGCCTGTTGTTCGCCGCCTACGGGGTCGCCAGCTATCTGCTGTTCCTCGGCGCATTCCTGTACGCGATCGTTTTCACCGGCGACCTGCCTGTCCCCAAGACCATCGACAGCGGGACGCCCGGCGGACTGATCCCGTCCCTGCTGGTCGACGCCCTGTTGCTGGGCCTGTTCGCCATCCAGCACAGCGTCATGGCGCGTCCGGCGTTCAAGCGGGTCTGGACCCGACTGGTGCCTCGGCCGATCGAGCGCAGCACCTTCGTGCTGTTCGCCAGCTCGGCGCTGATCGCGCTCTACGCCTTCTGGCGGCCGCTGGCCCAGCCGATCTGGACCCTCCCGTCCGGCGCCGCCGCCACGGCGGCCCAGGCCCTGTTCTGGACGGGCTGGGTTGTGGTGCTGATCAGCACGTTCCTGATCAATCACTTCGAGCTGTTCGGCCTGAAGCAGGTCTATGACCGGCTGCGGGGGGCCATGACGGTCGACACCCCTTTTCGCACGCCGGGCTTCTATCGCTGGGTGCGCCACCCCATCTATCTCGGGTTCATCATGGCCTTCTGGGCGACGCCCAGGATGACGCTCGGCCACCTGGTCTTCGCCCTGGCGACCACCGGCTACATCCTGATCGCCATCCAGCTGGAAGAGCATGACCTGGTCGGGGTGTTCGGCGATCGCTACCGACGCTACCGCACCCAGGCCGGCATGCTCTGGCCGAAGTTCGGCGGGGGGTCTGACGGGGCCTGAAGCGCGGGTCTGGCCGACAGCGCTGCTCACGGCGCTATGAGAAAGACTGCTCGGCCGACGCCTTGATGGCGCCGCGATCCAGGTCTAGAAATACCTGACTTGAGTAGTCGGACTTGTCGGGCCGTTTTCCTCCCATCAACGGCCTTCAACCGCCCCCGGCCAATACCTATTTACGGGTTGGAGAGAGCGGACAGGCTCGCGCGTCCAGCGCGCAGCGACCCGAAGTCCGCTACGGGAAAGGGGATAGTGATATGGCTGTGAACGCGCTTGCCGTGATGTCGCCTGAAGGCGGCCTGAGCCGGTACCTGACTGAAATCCGCAAGTTCCCCATGTTGGCCAAGGACGAAGAGTTCATGCTGGCCAAGGCGTGGAAGGAACACGAAGACTCCGAGGCGGCGCACCGCCTCGTGACCAGCCACCTTCGCCTGGTGGCCAAGATCGCCATGGGCTATCGCGGCTACGGCCTGCCGATCGGGGAAGTGATCTCCGAGGGCAATGTCGGCCTGATGCAGGCGGTCAAGAAGTTCGAGCCCGACAAGGGCTTCCGCCTGGCGACCTACGCCATGTGGTGGATCCGCGCCTCGATCCAGGAATACATCCTGCGGTCCTGGAGCCTCGTGAAGATGGGCACCACGGCGGCGCAGAAGAAGCTGTTCTTCAACCTGCGCAAGGCCAAGAGCGCCATCTCGGCCTTCCAGGAAGGCGACCTGCACCCCGACCAGGTGAGCCAGATCGCCACCAAGCTGGGCGTTCTGGACGAGGAAGTGATCTCGATGAACCGCCGGCTGTCGGGCCCCGACGCCTCGCTGAACGCGCCCCTTCGCGCCGACGGCGAGAGCGAGTGGCAGGACTGGCTGGAGGACAGCGATGCGGTCAGCCAGGAAACCCAGGTCGCCGAGAGCCAGGAGCGCACCGTGCGCATGAGCCTGCTCGAAGCCGCCATGACCGAGCTGACCGACCGCGAGCGTCACATCCTGACCGAGCGCCGGCTGAAGGACGACCCGACGACCCTCGAAGAACTGGCCGGCGAATACGGCGTCAGCCGCGAGCGCGTGCGTCAGATCGAGGTGCGGGCGTTCGAGAAGCTGCAGAAGTCGATGCAGGCCGCGGCCCGCGAGAAGAACCTGGTCGACGCCTAGGGCCCGGACCGGATCCAAAATCGAAACGGCCCCGGGGCGACCCGGGGCCGTTTTTCGTTCGGCCACGCCCGAGTTGGCCGAATGTGGGTCAGGTGAATCTCCGGCCGGTGTTTTGCCGTCCGCGGCGACGGCGGCGCCCTGACCGGCGCATCGTTTCGCCATCCGTTCCTGCTTTCGCGCGGCTTTCGCAGCGTCCGGCCCCGGGTGAATATTCCGTAGCCCGATGTCGGATCGCCGGGCCCCCTGTCGTCCTTGGGGCCGGACGCGCAACGCAAGGAACCACGCCATGTCGAAAATCCACCCCTTCCTCTGGTTCGACGATCAGGCCGAGGAGGCGATGAACTTCTACGTCTCGGTGTTTCCGAACTCGAAGGCGCTCCAGGTGGTGCGAAACGGCGAGGCCGGCCCCGGGCCGAAGGGCAGCGTGCTGACCGCCGAGTTCGAGCTGGACGGGCGGCGGTTCACGGCGCTGAACGGCGGGCCGCACTTCCAGTTCACCGAGGCCGTCTCGTTCGTCGTCGATTGCGCCGACCAGGACGAGGTGGACCGCTACTGGACCGCGCTGTCGGAGGGCGGAGAAGAGAGCCAGTGCGGCTGGCTGAAGGACCGGTTCGGCCTGTCCTGGCAGGTCGTGCCCAGCGCGCTGCCCGGCTATATCGGCGGCCCGGATGCGGAAGGCGCCAGGCGGGCCATGCAGGCGATGCTGCAGATGACCAAGCTGGACATCGCCAGGCTGAAAGCCGCCTACGAAGGCTAGCCGGCCTTGGCCCGCGCCGGCTCGTCCTTGGGCAGGAACGCGAGCAGGGGACCTGCCTTGGCCACCGCATCGCCCGCCGCGAAGACGCCGGTTTCGGTGACGCCTGTCAGGTAGGTGTGGAAATCCAGGGCCGCGGCCGCCAGGGTCGGGTCGCCGACCGCGATGGCGGAGGTCTCGATGTTGGCGGCCTGGGCCTTCAGCGCCCGCATGGCCTGGGCGGGATCGGTGTCGATCGCCAGGATCGCGGACTTTATGATCTTCAGGGCCTGAAGGATGCGCGCCGCGTCCGGGGTCGCCGCGTCCGACCGGCGCTTGAGCTTGCCGGTGTAGTCGCCGGAATTGAAGCGCCTGCGGTCGGGGCCGACGTAGCCGACGGCTTCGATCCAGTCGCGGGGGCGCAGGGTCACCGCCTCCAGCCGGCGCAGCAGGTCCCGCGCATTGTAGGGCTTGCGGAGAAACTCATGCACGCCGGCGTCGCGGGCGGCGAGGATGGCGCCGGCGGTGGCCGTGGCGGTGACCATGATGATCGGCGCCTGGCGGCAGTTGAAATGGCTGCGGCGCAGGTCGCGGGCGAAGGCCACCCCGTCGACTCCCGGGCCGGACAGTTCCACGAAGACCAGCTGCGGATCGATCTGCTGGGCGGCCAGCAGCCCCTTGGCGTTGGAGGGGACGGTGTGGACGTGTCCCGACGCGATGTTGCGCATCAGGTCGCCCAGCATCCGCGCGCTGGCCGGGTTCGGATCGACGACCAGGACCTTCTGCAGCATGGGGGCCATGCGCTGGGTCAGCTTGAATTCGTCGTTGAACACGATGGCTCCGGGAAAGCGGAAGCCGTCATACTGGGCCCAGGACGGTAAATATCGCCTTGACGGCGGGCGGCCGCAGCCGCCCGCAGCCTCAGTCCTGGAACGGGTCGCGCATCATGATGGTGTCGTCACGCTGCGGGCTGGTGGAGACCATGGCGGCGGGGCAGCCGATCAGCTCCTCGATGCGGCGGACATACTTCACGGCGTTGGCGGGAAGGTCCTTCCAGGTCCGCGCGCCGGCGGTGCTTTCGCTCCAGCCGTCAAGCTCCTCGTAGATCGGCTCCAGGGCCGCCTGGTCGCGCAGGCCGGCGGGCAGGTAGTCGATGGTCTTGCCGTGCAGCCGGTAGCCCGTGCAGACCTTCAGCGTCTTGAAGCCGTCCAGGATGTCGAGCTTGGTCAGCACGATGCCCTGGATGCCGCCGACCATGACCGACTGGCGGACCAGGGCGGCGTCGAACCAGCCGCAACGGCGCGGGCGGCCGGTGACGGTGCCGAACTCATGGCCGCGCTCGCCCAGCAGCCGGCCGGTCTCGTCGTGCAGTTCGGAGGGGAAGGGCCCCTCGCCCACCCGCGTGGTGTAGGCCTTGACGATGCCCAGCACGTAGCCGCCGGCCTGTGGCCCGACGCCGGCGCCCGCCGCGGCCTGTCCGGCCACGGTGTTGGACGAGGTGACATAGGGATAGGTGCCATGGTCGACGTCGAGCAGGGTGGCCTGGGCCCCCTCGAACAGCACGCGCCGTCCGTCCTTGATCGCCTGGCCCAGCACCCGCCAGGCGGGTTTCACATAGGGGGCGACCTTGGGTGCGATCTCCATCAGCTGGGCCATGATCTGATCCGGCGTGATCTCCGGCAGGCCCAGGCCCGAGCGCAGGGCGCCGTGGTGGGCCAGCAGGCGCTCGATCTTGATCTCCAGGGCCTCGCGGTCCGCCAGGTCGGCGAAGCGGATGGCCCGGCGGCCGACCTTGTCCTCGTAGGCCGGGCCGATGCCGCGGCCGGTGGTGCCGATCTTGCCGGCGCCGGCGCGGGCCTCGCGGGCCTGGTCGAGGTCGCGGTGCAGGGGCAGGATCAAGGTGGCGTTGTCCGCCAGCACCAGGATCTCGGGGTTGATGTTCAGGCCCTGGGCCTTGGCCCGCTCGATCTCGTCGAGCAGCGACCAGGGATCGACCACCACGCCGTTGCCGATGATCGACAGCTTGCCCTGGACCACGCCGGACGGCAGCAGGCTGAGCTTGTAGGTGGAATTTCCGACCACGATGGTGTGGCCCGCATTGTTGCCGCCCTGGAAACGCACGACCACGTCGGCGCGGTTGGCCAGCCAGTCGATGACTTTGCCCTTGCCCTCGTCGCCCCACTGGCCGCCGATGACCGTCACATTGCCCATGAGATACGATCCTTCCGCCTGCCGCGCGGATCCAACCACGCCCTTCGACAGGCTCTCGGCGGGTGGACTTGATCGATTTTCGGTGACCCCGCCGGGCCCCTGGGGCGCCTAGGTCGTGGTCGCTCGGCATAGACCTTGGGCCGGGGCCAGCGTCAAGCCCTTTCCCGGTCGGGGAGGTGCGCGCTATGAGGTCGGCATGACCCTTCCCCGCTTTCACCTGGCCTTTCCCGTCCGCGACCTCGCCGAGGCCCGCGCCTTCTACGGCGATCTCCTGGGCTGCCCCGAGGGGCGCTCCAGCGACGCCTGGATCGACTTCGATTTCTACGGCCACCAGATCGTGGCCCACCTGTCGCCGGAGGAGGTCGGGCACAGGGCGACCAGCGCGGTCGACGGGGAGCAGGTGCCGGTTCGCCACTTCGGCGCGATCCTGACCCTGCCGCAGTGGGAGGACATGGCGGCGCGGCTGAAGGCGGCGGGGACGAAGTTCGTCATCGAGCCGCAGATCCGGTTCAAGGGCCAGCCCGGCGAACAGGCGACGCTGTTCTTCCTGGATCCCTCGGGCAATGCGCTGGAGTTCAAGGCCTTCGCCGACGACGCCATGGTGTTCGCCAGGTGAGCGTGACCTTCGCCGACATCGAGGCCGCCGCCGCCCGCCTGGCGGGCCATGCCGTCCGCACCCCGCTGATCGAGAGCCCGGCGCTGAACGAGCGGCTGGGCCTGAGGGTGCTGATCAAGCCCGAGACCCTGCAGCGGGTGGGCGCGTTCAAGTTCCGCGGCGCCTTCAACCGCCTGGTCCAGCTGTCGCCCGACGAGCGCAGGCGCGGCGTGGTGGCGTTCTCCTCCGGCAATCACGCCCAGGGCGTGGCGCTGGCGGCCAGGCTGCTGGGCGTGCCGGCCCTGATCGTCATGCCGTCGGACGCGCCGAAGGTGAAGGTGGAGGCGACGCGGGGCTATGGGGCCGAGATCCGGTTCTACGACCGCCTGACCGACGACCGCGAGGCGATCGCCGCCGGCATCGCCGCCGAGCGGGGTTCCACCGTCGTGCCGGCCTTCGACGATCCGCACGTCATCGCCGGCCAGGGCACGGTGGGCCTGGAGCTGTTCCACCAGAGCCAGGACCTCGGCGCGCGGCTGGACGTGCTGATCGCGCCGGTGGGCGGCGGCGGGCTGATGGCCGGAGCCTCGCTGGCGATCAGGACCCTGTCGCCGCAGACCGCGGTGGTGGGGGTGGAGCCGGCCGGTTTCGACGACACCTTGCAGTCCCTGCGCGCCGGCTCACGCCAGTCCCTCAAGCCCGCCACCCGCTCGCTGTGCGACGCCCTGGAGACGCCCTGTCCGGGAGAGCTCACCTTCCCGATCCTGCAGAAGACCGTGGCCGACATCGCGGTGGTCACCGACGCCGAGGTGGCCGAGGCCATGCGCTACGGGTTTTCCACCCTGAAGCTGGTGGTGGAGCCAGGCGGCTCGGTGGGGCTTGCGGCGCTGCTGGCCGGCAAGGTCGCCCAGGCCAGGCCCGGCGCGACCGTGGGGCTGGTGCTTTCGGGCGGCAATGTCGATCCCGATCAGTTCGCGGCCATCCTGCGCCGGGAGCTCTGATCGGGGCGCGCCGCGTCAGGCTCAGAACACCTTGGCGTCCTGCGGCTCGGTGAGCTGGCGGTAGATCTCGGCGAAGGGCGCGGTGATGATCGCGAAGACCACGCCCATCAGCACCGTGTAGATCACCCCGATCCCGGCCAGCCAGGGGGCGGCGCGGGCCAGCCAGTCGGCGGGCGGATGTTCAAGGAAGGCCTGGATCTGACCGGCGTGGCTCATGGCCGCGCCGGCGCCCAGGCCCGAGGCGAGGATGACCAGCAGGATCTCGCCCGCCACCATGATGGCCAGCAGGGCCAGGACCACCGCGAACAGGCGCCATCCCTGGCCGCGGGTCAGCGCCCAGGACTCGAACAGCCGGAATTTCCGTTCCCGGAAGCTCATGGGCGCGGCCAGGCTGAGCCTCAGCCAGACCCAGATGATCGCCGCCACCCCGCCACAGGCCAGCAGGAACACCACCAGGCCGCCCATCCAGCTCCCGGCCTGGCCGGCGACCATCGTCGCCACCCCCACCGGGATCATCGCGCCGATCACCCCCAGCACCATCAGCACGTAGAAGACGATGGTGACGAGGCAGACCCAGAGCTCCTGGACGCCCAGGCGAAGATAGCCGAAGGCGCTGTTCTCCGGTTCCAGCACGGCGCGATAGATGGCCGAATTGACCACCGCCATGCTGATGATGCTGGAGGCGATCTGCAGGGGCTGGAAGCGGGACATTTCAGCCTGCAGGCGGGCCATCTCGGCGGAGTCGGTCGCCGACGCGCCGCCGCCCGCCTGGGCGCTTTGCAGCGCCTCGCGGTAGAAGCCCATGAGATCGGGCAGGACGGGCCAGATCATCAGCGCCTGGGGCAGCACCGCCA
>DASUIJ010000396.1:0-5711 GCA_036279815.1 Phenylobacterium sp.
CCTCGACTTATCGCGAGCCCCAACCTAAATCGGCGGGGTCCAACCCGGAGGAAGCCCATGTCGGTCACCATCCACCAGTTCCCCTGCCTGTCGGACAATTACGGCTTCCTGGTGCGTGACGACGCCACCGGCCTGGCCGCCTGTATCGACACCCCCGACGCCGCCGCCATCCTGCGCGAGCTGGACAAGACCGGCTGGAAGCTGGCCCTGATCCTCAACACCCACTGGCACCCCGACCACGCCGGCGGCAACGCCGAGATCAAGGCCGCCACGGGCTGCACGGTCATAGGTCCGGCCGAGGTCGAGCGCCTTTCCCCCGTCGATCGCAAGGTCGGCGGCGGCGACGTGGTGGAGCTGGGCGAGACCCGTTTCGAGGTGATCGAGTCCGGCGGCCACACCCTGGGCCACATCGCCTATTTCGACGCCGCCGATCACGCGGCCTTCGTGGGCGACACCCTGTTCGCCCTCGGTTGCGGCCGGCTGTTCGAGGGTACGGCCGCCCAGATGTGGGACAGCCTGCAACGCCTGGCCGCCCTGCCGGACGACACCCGGGTCTACTGCGCCCACGAGTACACCGCGTCCAACGCCCGCTTCGCCCTGTCGGTGGACGACGATCCGACGCTCAAGGCCCGCACCGACCAGATCTTCGCCGCCCGCGAGCGCGGCGAGTGGACCGTGCCCACCACCATCGGCCTGGAGAAGGCCACCAACCCCTTCCTGCGCGCGCCGATGCTCAAGCCCGGAATGCCGCCGCACGAGGCGTTCGGCGCCGTTCGCGCGGCCAAGGACAGCTTCAAGGGTTGACCTGCGACAGGCCGGCCCGGCGTCAGCGGGCTCCGGTCGCCGCCAGGATCCGTTCCGATGACGGCCGGCCGGCCAGGCCGTCGTTCGGCGCGACGGTGATCTGAACCACGCCCTGCTGCAGGCTGGCCGAGGCCTTCCGGCCCTCGATCAGCCGGATCTTGCCGATGCGGCCGAGGATCGACTTGGAGTCGGGCAGCCGCGAGATGCGCACGATCGCTTCGGCCGCGACCATGGCGGCGTCGGCGGTGAGGGCCGAGGAACCCGGCGAGGCGTCGGCCTCGAAGGGGATCAGGCGCCGTGCGGCCCGGGTGGCCCTGGCGCTGGCCTGGGCCAGGCGTTCCAGCAGCTGCTGCGGGCCGAGCTGAGCCAGGCGAAGGGCCGCGCCGCCCCCGGCCAGGGCCGCGGCGGTTCCCCCCGGTCGATCCGGCGTGAACAGGGTGAGGCCGCCCAGACGGGTGGCGCGCAGCACCGGTTCGCCCAGGTCGTTCATGTAGATGACGTCGCCGCGCGGGGCCGGCTGGGGCCGCAGCACCCAGACCTCGGGACTGTCGTCGAACTTCAGCAGCGGACGGGGCTGGCTGCGGTCCAGGATGAAGACGTCGCCTTCCTGGCTCACATAGCGCGCGATGGGCAGGCTGGATCGCGTGTCGGACTGGGCGGGGCGGCCGCCGAACATGTTCTCGCGCAGGGTGGCGGCGCCTGCGGCCGCGGCCGGCGTCGAGGCGCACAGTGAGGCTGCGGCCAACGCCGCGACCATTGCCGCCTTGCCTGAAAGTGCCGAGCTCGCGCCGAACATTAGGCCGCAGCGTATGCTCGGCGACTAGGGCGCTTTTTGGACGTGGGCCGGACCCTTTCCAGATGGAAGGCGGTCCGACGGCGTGGCGGCGAAGCGGTCATGTCCCCCCGAACATGCCCGCCATCGCTTAACCGGCCATGTATTGCCCGCCGTTGAGCGACAGGGTCGAGCCGGTCACATATCCGGCATGTTCGCCCGCCAGGAACGCCACCATGTCGGCGATCTCCTCGCCCTTGCCGAGCCGGCCCACCGGAATCTGGCTGATGATCGAGGCCAGCACGCTCTCCGGCACGGCCTGCACCATCTCAGTGTCGATATAGCCCGGGCAGACGCAATTGACGGTCACGCCCTTCTTGGCGTTTTCCAGGGCCAGCGCCTTGGTGAAGCCGATCACCCCGGCCTTGGCGGCCGAATAGTTGGTCTGGCCCATCTGGCCCTTCTGGCCGTTGATCGACGAGATGTTGATGATCCGGCCCCATTCGCGCTCGCGCATGCCCTCGATCACGTGACGGGTCATGTTGAACACCGAGTCCATGTTCACGCGAATGACCTCGGACCACTGCTCGGGCTTCATCTTGTGGAACACGCCGTCGCGGGTGATGCCGGCGTTGTTGACCAGGATGTCGATCGGACCGAGTTCCGCCATCACCACGTTCACGGCGCGCTCGCAGTCCTCGAAGTTGCCGACATTGCCCTTCACCACCATCACGCCCAGTTCCCTGGCGCATGCGGCGGCGGCTTCCTCGTTCCCGGAATAGCCGGCGGCGACCTTCATGCCGTCGTTCTTCAGGCGCTCAACGATCGCCCGGCCGATGCCACGGGTCCCGCCCGTGACGAACGCCACTCTGGCCATTCCATCTCTCCCAGTGCTGTCGGCGACGCGGGGTCGGTCCCCGCGTTCGATGAAGTCGTTTCGCTCAGATCGCCTCGACGCACATGGCCACGCCCATGCCGCCGCCGACGCACAGCGTGGCGAGGCCCTTCTTGGCGCCCGACCGCTTCATCTCGTGCACCAGGGTGGTCAGGATGCGCGCGCCGGACGCGCCGATCGGGTGTCCGATGGCGATGGCGCCGCCGTTGACGTTGACCTTGGCCGGATCGAGACCCAGGTCGCGGACCACGCAGATGGACTGGGCGGCGAAGGCTTCGTTGGATTCGATCAGGTCGAGGTCGCTCACGCTCCAGCCGGCCTTTTCCAGCGCCTTGCGGCTGGCCGGGATCGGGCCGGTGCCCATGATCTCCGGATCCACCCCGGCCGAGGCCCAGGAGGCGATGCGGGCCAGCGGGGTCAGGCCGCGCTTCCTGGCTTCGTCGGCGCTCATCAGCACCAGGGCCGCGGCGCCGTCGTTCAGGCCCGAGGCGTTTGCGGCGGTGACCGAGCCTTCCTTGTTGAAGGCCGGACGCAGGCCCGAGACGCTTTCCAGGGTCGCGCCGTGGCGGATGTATTCGTCCTGGTCGACCACCGTGTCGCCCTTGCGGCCCTTGATGGTGACGGGCGCGATCTCGCCGACGAACCGGCCGGCCTTCTGGGCGGCCTCGGCCTTGTTCTGGCTGGCGACGGCGAATTCGTCCTGCTCGGCGCGGGTGATCTGCCAGCGCGAGGCGATGTTCTCGGCGGTCTGGCCCATATGGTAGCCGTGGAAGGCGTCCAGCAGGCCGTCCTTGGTCATGGTGTCGACGAAGGTGGTGTCGCCCATCTTGATCCCGCTGCGCAGCTGGGCGGCGTGCGGCGCCTGGCTCATGCTCTCCTGGCCGCCTGCGATGACGATCTGCGCCGAGCCATCCGCGATCTGCTGGGCGCCGAGGGCGACGGCGCGAAGCCCCGAGCCGCACAGCTGGTTCAGGCTCCAGGCCGGGCTCTCCACCGGGATGCCGGCGTTGATCGAGGCCTGACGGGCGGGGCCCTGGCCGGCGCCGGCCTGCAGCACCTGACCCATGATCACTTCCTGGACGTCGGCGGCGGGAACCCCCGCGCGCTCCAGGGCGGCCTGGATGGCGATCTTGCCCAGCTCATGGGCCGGAAGCCCCGAAAGCGCTCCGTTGAACGATCCGACCGGGGTGCGGGCGGCCGAGACGATGACGACGTCGGACATGGAGGGCTCCTTGAGGCTGAGGCCAGGTATCTAGCGATTAGCGGGGATGAATGGGCAAGGGAGCGAATTCGTCCCCTGTCCGGCGAGCTGGCTTTGCGAACGCCCTCGCATCCGCGATAGTGCAGTGCAATGCTATGGTCCTGCGGGTTTCGGTTGAAATCCGGTTTCGGCATGTCGCCGGGACCTGTCGGGTAGGACCAGCTGCGGTCGGGCCGCCGCCTCTTGGGGCTCGGCCTGGCCAAAAAAAGGATGTGGGATGGCGGACGTACAGGGCGAAAAGTCGAGCGACGATCGCGTGGTCATCAAGAAGTACGCGAACCGCCGACTCTACAACACGGCGTCGAGCTCCTACGTGACGCTCGAGCACCTCGCGGAGATGGTGAAGCAGGGTATCCACTTCGTGGTCTATGACGCCAAGACCAACGAGGACATCACTCGCTCGGTCCTGACCCAGATCATCGTCGAGGAAGAGGGCCGCGAGGGTCAGAACCTGCTGCCGATCCAGTTCCTGCGGCAGCTGATCGGCTTCTACGGCAATTCCATGCAGGCCTTCCTGCCCAGCTACCTGGAGCTGTCCCTGGCGACCTTCGCCGAGCAGCAGGAGCGGATGCGCAGCCAGTTCTCCAACCTGGGCACGGGCCAGGGCCTGGGCATCTACGACGAGCAGATCCGCCAGAACCTGGCCCTGTTCGACCGGGCCATGAAGATGTTCTCGCCCTTCGCCTACGCCCGTCCGGATGAGCCGGCGACGGCGAAGCCGGCGGAACCGCCCCAAGCCGCCCCGGCCAACCCGGCCGCCGAAGACGCGCTCAAGGACCTGAAGAAGCGCATGGAAGAGATGGCGGCCCAGATCGAGAAGCTTGCCTCCAAGAGTTGAACCGGGACTTTTTTTAACGAAACTCGTCGAGGATCGTCCTCATGAGCTCGCCGATCGAACCGATCCGCCGGACGCCGCGCCCCCGCCACGCCCATCGCGCGGCGACGGACACGATCGAGGAATCCTCCGAGGTCCCGGAGGACCGCAGCGTCCCCGTGGTGACAGGTCCCGCGCCCGCGCCCGAGCCCGAGCGCCTGGGGGACTCCGCCTCGGTTTTCAGCGCCCAGCTGATGGGCCAGGACGGCCAGAAGCGCGGCCTGAGGGGCGGGCCCCAGGTCCTGGACGCCGCGCGCCACACCTATAACCGCGTCGAATATTCCGGCGCCGCCGACCGCCGGGCCCGCAAGGGCGGCGCGGCCAAGACCGAGGTCTAGCGCCCCTTCAGCCGGGCGATCTCCGCCTCCAGAACCGCCACCCGCCGCTCCAGGGCGGCGATCCGCGCCTCCGCGCCCTGACCGGGCACGGGCGTCGACACCCCCGCCTGGCGAGCGACCTCGTGCGGCGTCTCGCCCAGCAGCTCGGCGAAAACCGCCACCTCCTCGGCCGAAAGTTCCCGCTGGTCCTTGAACACCAGGACGAGGTCGGCCTCGGACATCCCGGCGGCGGCCGCCAGGACCCGCCGCGACAGGCCGCGCTCGGCCAGTTTTCCGTCGAACCAGGCGGCGTCGAAGAACAGGGCCATCAGTGGCCCGCGTCTTGCTTACCAGACCGGTAACCATCCGGACTGGGACAGATCATGATCGCCTTCACCGCCCGCTTCATCGATGTCTGCGTGGTCGCCCTGATCTTCACCGCCTTCACCTGATCCTCAGTTGAGGTCGGGGTGGAAGTCGACGTCGCGGCGGGCGGCGACGATGGACATCACGAAGCCTGCCAGCACGTCCAGCAGCACCATCACCATCAGCATCAGGAAGGTGGATGTGGCGAAGGCCGGCAGCAGCAGGAACTCCACCAGGCAGCCGATGAACAGCACCATCGACAGCGAGTGATTGATGATCGCCGCGCTTCGGCTGGTGGTCGACTTCAGCAGTTCGATGAACAGCACCGCCAGCGAGGCCGTCAGGACCAGGTCGCCCAGGCTGACCGGCCACTGGACGTGGCTCGGCATGGAGATCGAGAACAGCGGCTGGCCCAGGCGCGG
>DASUIJ010000397.1:0-2539 GCA_036279815.1 Phenylobacterium sp.
CCAACGCCGCCTTCGCCGAGAAATTCCTGCGCGACGAAGGCATTCCGGTGGTGGGCGGCAGCCTGGGCGGCTTCGGCGCGCGCCGGGTGCAGTACTGGCCCAACAGCGGGCGCGCCCAGCAGCGCACCGTGACCGACACCAACGAAGTGGCTCGCCTGCGCGAAATTCCGGCCAAGAAGCCGATCGCCGTGGTCGAGGACGAAGGGGACCTGGAGCTGTTCTGATGAGCCAACCCGCCCCCATCTACACCCCCGAAGTCCTCGCCTCGCTGGCCAGCGAGCTGGAGCATGCCGGCGAGCTCTGCGACCGCCTCGAGGTGCTGGTCACCCAGCTGGTCCGCGCCAGCCGCGGCGAGCCGCTGCAGATCGCCCTGCACGAGGCCCAGACGCTCGACGTGCTGACCCAGCACCTCGCCGCCCTGGCGATCTTAACGCGCAAGCTCTCCAACCAGGCCCATTCGGGCCAGTACGACCTCACCGACGCCGTCGCCAGCGTAACCCTCGGGGACCTGGCCAAGCGTCTCGCCAAGGTCACCCGCGACAGCGAGGCCCTCACGGCCGCGCCCTCGGGAGACCTGGACCTCTTTTGACTCGGGAGCCACCCCCATGGCCCTAGATCCGGCGATCCGGATTAATCTCGAAAGGTCGGTCGTCCTCCTTGTGGACGACAACCCCCAGGCGCTCGAAGCCCTGGCCGGGATGGTGCGTGGTTTCGGCGTGCGCAAGCAGTTCAAGTGCAAGTCCGGGGCCGAGGCGATGCACATCGTCAAGACCCAGGAGCTCGACCTGATCATCATCGACTCGTCGATGCCCGACATGGACGGCTACGACTTCGTCCACTGGCTGCGCCGCGAGGCCCAGCCGGAGGCGGTCTTCACCCCCGTCATCATGCTGACCGGCCACGCGGCGCGGACCATGGTGGAGAAGAGCCGCGATTCCGGGGCCAATTTCGTCATGGCCAAGCCGTTCACGCCCGAGATCCTGCTGCAACGGATCTTCTGGGTCGCCAAGGACGAACGCCAGATGGTCCGCGCCGAGAACTATGTCGGCCCGGACCGCCGCTTCAAGAACCTTGGACCGCCGCTGGGCATGAAGGGGCGCCGCAAGGACGACCTCTCGGGCCATGTCGGCATGGCCACGGACCCGAACTTGGATCAGTCGGAAGTCGACATGCTGTTTAAGCCGGCACGGGTGCAACTGTGAGCAATCCGGAATTCATCAAGGTCAAGTATCGCCTGAGCGACCAGGTGGTGAAGCCCGGCGGCATGACCGCCGACCTCGCCAACCAGCGCGCCCTGCGCGAACTGGAGGCCCAGGCCGGCGACGCCCGCAAGGCGCTGGGCGCGGCCATCGGTCGGATGGAGGCCATGTGCAAGGAAAAGGCCGTGTCGGTGGACGTCATCTATGACGAGAGCTCGACCGTCCTCGACATCGCCGGCCTGTTCAACCAGCGCGTCCTCTGCGACGCCGCCTACAGCCTGTGCGAACTGACCGACCGCCTGCGCACGCTGGGCCGCCACGACTGGCAGGCCATCGGCGTCCACGTGAACGCCCTGCGGCTCATCTGGTCCCAGGACAAGTCCGTGGGTCCGGACATGAAGTCGGTGGTCGACGGCCTCTGGGCCCTGACGGACCGGCTCAACCCGTCCTAGCCGGCGCGTCTATTTCAGCCCGGCCGCCGCGTCGGCGTCCGCGTCGGCCGGCCGGGTCTCGGTGGCCGGCTTGGCGAAGCGCTGGCTGACCCGGAGCAGCCCGTCGAGGATCGCCTGCGTGCCGGCCCCGTCGCGGGCGGCCTCGGTGTGGAGCAGCAGCCGGAAGGCCCGCAGGTGCACGGCCACCGCGTTGACGTCCCAGGTCTCGCCGCCCTGCATGTGGTCGAGCAGGTCGGCCAGGCTCACCAGCATGGTGTCGATGGGCTTCAGGTCGCAGGTCGTCGGCACGCCGATGGTGGCGCTGACCAGGCCGTACAGCTCGTCCACCACCTGGGCGCTGTAGGAGCCTCCGGCCCTGCCGACGCTCGCCTCGGCCTTCTCCAGCACGACGCTGAGTTCGCCCAGGCAATCGGCCTGCAGGCTCTGCAGGCCCTTGTGGGCGTCGCGCATGGCGTCGGCCACCGGCTTGCCGCCCGGGGTCCGGATCAGCTTGGCCAGCCGGACTTCCGGCACGTGGATCTGGACGGCCCCGCTCATATCTGCACCCGCCGGGTCTTGAGCATGCCGTCGATCATGTCCTGTTCCATGTTGGGGGTCTGGGCCGCGCCCACCTCCGGCGGAAGGTCGTCGCGACGACGGCCCGCCATGCCGACGGGGACCCCGTCGTTCTTGAAGCGCCGGTCGGGCCCGACATAGGTGTCGCACTCGACGAACCGGCGCCCCTCCTTGGAGATCCACAGGATCCGCTCCAGGACCGAGATCGGGGTCAGGGGCTTGGCGATGATGAAGTGCGCGCCGCAATCGCGGGTCTTGCTCACCGCCGCATTGGGCGTGTGGCCGGCGGTCAGCAGCACCGGCGCATAGCAGTTGGGCTGGATGCCCGAGCGC
>DASUIJ010000398.1:0-4173 GCA_036279815.1 Phenylobacterium sp.
GACCCCTCGGTCGCCTACTTCATCGACGAAGTGTACATCGGCGGCACCGCCGGCCTGCAGTTCGACCTGTTCGACATCGACCGGGTGGAGGTACTGAAGGGCCCGCAGGGCACCCTGTTCGGCCGCAACGCCGCGGCCGGCGCCATCAGCATCGCCACCAAGCGCCCGTCGGAAACCTTCGCCGGCAACCTCAACGCCGAGGTCGGCAACTACAACGCCGTCACCCTGCGCGGCGGGATCACCGGCCCGATCAGCGACAACCTGCTCTACCGCCTGTCGGTGGGGGTGAAGCGCCGGGACGGCTTCACCGACAACCTGGCCGGGACCGGCGAGGTGGGCGACATCAAGAGCTACGGCGCCCGGGGCCAACTGGAGTGGGTGTTCGAGGACGGCTCGTTCCTGCTGACCACCGAGGCCCTGCGCGGCCGCAACGGCATGACCAACCAGTTCCTGGCGACGACCAACAAGACCGGCCTGGTCTCGGCGGCAGCCATCGCCGCCCTGCCCCCCGGCGAGAGCTTCTACAAGCACTACTACAACGTCGCCGGCTACGAGGATCAGGACCTGGGCGCGGTCACCGGCCGCCTGGAGCTGGCCACGCCTCTGGGCGACCTGACCTCGATCACCGCCTATCGCCAGAACCTGTTCGCCCGGTTGCAGGACCAGGACGGGACCATCGCGGCCTCGTTCCAACTGCAGTCCAAGGAGCGCAACCGCACCTTCAGCCAGGAGATCCGGCTGGCCAACGAGGTGGGCGAGAATTTCCGCTGGATCGCGGGGCTCTACTATTTCCACGGCGACAGCCGCCAGCGCTTCGACGTGACCACCGGCCCGGCCTTCCCCGTGCCCGTCGCCCAGAACGCGGTGCGCTTCGACGCCTCGGAGATCGTCACCAAGAGCTACGCCCTGTTCGGCCAGGCGACCTATGACTTCACCCCGGAGCTCAGCCTGACGGTGGGCGGCCGCTACACCAACGACCGCAAGGAGAACCAGCGGACGGTGAAGGGCCTGGGCCCGGCGTTCTCGGTGAGCCCGGAGGCCAAGTGGGACTCCTTCGACCCCGCGGTGACCCTGGACTATGCGGTCACCCCGGACATCATGGCCTACGCCTCCTATCGCAGGGGCTTCAAGAGCGGCGGGTTCCAGACCCTGCTGCCGGCCACCGCGGCCATCGCCGGCGCGCCATTCCTGCCCGAGCAGGTCACCTCCTACGAGATCGGCCTGAAGACCGCCTGGTTCGAACGCCGGCTGATCGCCAACGCCGCCCTCTACCGCTCCGACATCACCGACCAGCAGATCCTGCGGATCACGGGGCCCGCCCTGCAGACCATCGACAACGCCGGCGAGACCCGCACCGACGGCCTGGACCTGTCGATCAACGCCCGTCCGATCCCCGAGCTGCGGCTGGGGGCGGACATGACCTTCCAGACCGCGCGCTTCGATGTCTATGACAACGCCGGCGCCGCCAGCTTCAAGGGCAATTCCCAGCTCCGGTCGCCAGACTTCATGGGAGCGTTCAGCGCCGAGTACGACATCGAGCTCGGCGACCAGGGCAAACTGACCCTGCGCGGCGAGTACCTAGTGCGCTCCAGGACTTTCTTCGACGCCGCCAACACCCGCGTCGATGGGACCTATCAGCCGGGCTACGGCCTGGTGAACGCCCGGGCGACCTATGCGCCGGGCGAGGGCGACTGGCAGGTCTCGGTCTGGGGCAAGAACCTGGGCGACGAGGAATATTTCCGCAACCTGACGCCCAGCGGCGCCACCAGCCTGGGCGTGCCCGGCGACCCGCTGACCTTCGGCGTCACCCTGGACGTGAACTTCCGATGAAACTGGTGACCTTCGAGACCGGCGCGGAGCGCAAGCTCGGTGCCCTGGTGGGCGACGACCGGGTGCTCGACCTGGCCGCCGCGGCGGCCGACCCTGCCTTCGCCTCCATGCAGGCGCTGATCGAGGCCGGCGAACGCGCCTTGGACAGGGCCCGCGGCCTGGCCGCCCAGCAGCCGGATCGCGCGATCCTCCCCTTGAGCGGGGTCCGGCTGCTGGCGCCCCTGCCCTGTCCGATCCGGCTGCGCGACTGCAGCCTGTTCCTGGCGCACATGGAAAAGGCCCTGGCCAAGTGGGCCCAAAGCCTGGCCGAGGCCGAGCCCGACCCGAAGGCGGCGCTGGAAGCCCTGATGGCCACCGGCAAGTACAGCCTGAAGCAGATCTTCCGCGACCAGGTCATCTACTACAACGGCGACCATCTAGCGGTGAGCGGCCCGGGCCAGGACATCGTCTGGCCGAGCTATTCCGAGTGGATGGACTATGAGCTGGAGTGGGCCTGCGTGATCGGTCCCGGCGGCCATGACATCAAGGCCGCCGACGCGGCCAAGCACATCTTCGGCTACACCATATTCAACGACTGGTCGGCCCGGGACGTCCAGCTTCCGGTGATGGACGCCAATCTTGGCCCCGGCGAGGGCAAGGACTTCGCCGCCGGCAACGGCCTGGGCCCCTGCATCGTCACTCCCGACGAGCTGCCCGACCCCTATGCGCTCACCATGACCGCGCGGGTGAACGGCGAGGAATGGTCGCGGGGCTCCACCTCCACCATGCACCACAGCTTCGAGGACGCCGTCGTCCAGTTCAGCCGCGAGAAGCCGCTGCACGCCGGCGAGGTGATCGGGTCGGGCACGGTGCTGTCGGGCTGCGGCTTCGAGCTGGGCCGCAGGCTCGCCGACGGTGACCTGGTGGAGCTCGAGATCGAACATATCGGCGTCCTCGCCAACCGCGTCGTGCGGCGCTGAACCCCATTACCGAGGAGAGTATTCCCATGCCCCGCGACATCCGCCGCATCGTCACCGGCCACGACGCCCAGGGACGTTCCAACATCACCTTCAACGGCCCGGCGCTGAACCTGCTGGAGAGCCCCGGCTGGCCCGGCTCGCGGCTCAGCGAGCTGTGGGTGACGGAGGAGATGCCGGTCGACAACACCGGTCTGGTCGACCGCGGCGCGCGGCCGATCCGCCACGACCCGACGCCGGGCGGCACCATCTTCCGCGTGGTGGAGATCCCGCCGGAGAGCCAGAGCAAGATCGACACGGCGGCCACCTTCGCCGACCTGGGCAGCACCCATGTGCCCAGCGCCGAGGACACCGCCAAGCACCCGACCATGCACGTCACGGACTCGGTGGACTACCTGGTGGTGATCTCGGGCGAGATGCACATGGTGATGGAGGACGGCGAGGTGCTGCTGCAGCCCGGCGACTGCATCGTCCAGCGGGGCACCAAGCACGCCTGGAGCAACCGCGGGACCGAGCCCTGCCTGCTGGCCGCCATCCTGGTCGACGCCAAGCCGGCGCTCTGAGGCGTTCGCGGTGCGGCTGATCGACTATTTCCGACAGGGCTTGCGCCGCGATCCCGGGCGGACGGCCTTCATCGACGGGGAGACCCGGGTGACCTGGGCCGAGACCGAGGCACGGGTGGAGGCTATCGCCTCGGCCCTGGCGGCCTCGGACCTCTGGGCCGGCTGCCGGATCGCGGTCTACAGCCCCAACGACGCCATGGCGTTCACGGTGATCCTGGGCGCGTTTCGCCTGGGAGCCGTCTGGGCGCCGACTAACGCCCGCAACAGCGCCGTGGCCAACCAGCACTGGCTGACCCTGTCGGGCTGCCAGGCGCTGTTCTACCATTCCAGCCTGGAGGCCGAGGCCCTGGCCCTGGCGCCGATCCTCCAGGCGCCGGCCCTGCTGGTCTGCCTGGACCGCGCCGGATCGGCCGGGGCGCCGTCGCTGGAGAGCTTCCTGACCCGTGGCGGGGACCCCGCGCCCGAGCCGCCGGACGGCCCCGACGTCCTGGCCAGCCTGTTCCCCACCGGCGGCACCACCGGGCTTTCCAAGGCCGCGCAGTGGACGCTCCGCACCTGGGAAGCCCTGATCGGCGCCTTCTGGCAGTGCATGCCATCCGTGACGCCGCCGGTGCACCTGGTGGCCGGACCCATGACCCATGCCGCCGGCGGCCTGGCGCTCTGCTCCCTGCCGGGCGGGGCGACGAACGTCATCCTGCGCAAGCCGGCGCCGGAGCTGATCCTGGACGCCATCGAGCGGCACGGGGTGACCCACCTCTACCTGCCGCCGACCCTGATCTACGCCCTGTTGGACCATCCGGGCGTGCGGGAGCGGGACTTCTCCT
>DASUIJ010000399.1:0-14374 GCA_036279815.1 Phenylobacterium sp.
GGCCGCGCCGGGGAATCGAGAGCTCCATGGTCCCGAAACGCCCGACCGGGCCGATGGAGACTCCGGGATTGTCCGGCGCGAAGGCGGCGCGGGCCGCCGTCATCAGGGCGTTTCCGTCGTGGCCTCGGCCCACCAGGTCGATGACCACGATGCCGCCCAGGCCCTTCAGCCGCAGCAGGCGGGCGGCGACGCCCAGGGCGGCGAGGTTGGCCTGGCGGGTGATCCGCTTGGCGTCCTGGCCCTTGCGCTCCCCCAGGTCCACGTCGATGGCGACCAGGGCGCGGGTGGGCTCGACCGCCAGGGTCCCGCCGCCGGGCAGCGCATGGATCGTCTCCAGCGCCTCGGCCTCGGCGCGGTCGGCGGCGTCGCGGGCGTCGCGGCCTTCGACGACCCTGGCCTCCCGCGCCATGGCGGCCAGTTGTTCGGCCAGGCCCGGCGCAGGCTGCAGCAGCCGGGGGGCGCCCTCGGCCGGCCCGATCGCCCGGGCGGTGGCGAGCTTGCCCTCCCGAGGCTCGCTGCGAATCTCGATTTCCAGCATCTGGCCTTCCACCGGCCTGGCGTCGGGCCTGAAGGCCAGCAGGGCCTCCTGGCCGTCGCCCAGGTCCAGGAAGGCCGACGCGAAGGCGGGTTCGACCTTGCGCACCCGCGCGGCCAGCCGGGCGCCGACCTGGGTCGTGGACGCGGTCTCTTCGCGGGCGATCAGCAGGCGCTCGGGTCGCCCGTCCAGCAGGACCACGCCCCGATCCTCGCCGATCCCGCGATCGAGGAAGAACTTCCGTTCGCTCATGACCGCACGAAACCCAGGCCGGTCAGCAGGTTCATGGTCTCGTAGAGCGGCAGCCCGACCACCGACGGGTAGGAGCCCTCGATGGCCATGACGAAGGCGCCGGCATGACCCTGGACGCCGTATCCGCCGGCCTTGCCCAGCCCCTCCCCGCCTTCGACATAGGCTTCGATCTCCTGAGGCGTCAGGCGTTTGACATGCAGGCGGGTCTCCACCAGGCGCGAGGCCTCGCGACCGCCGGGCGCGTGGACCGCGATCGCCGTCAGCACCTTGTGCGCGCGGCCCGACAGCAGGCGCAGGCAGTCGCGGACCTCGTCCTGGGTTTCCGCCTTGGGCAGGATCCTGCGTCCGACGGCCACCACGGTGTCGGCGGCCAGCACGAAGGCGTCGGGATGCGACTGCGCGACCTTGGCCGCCTTGGCTCGGGCCAGGCGGGTCGCCAGCAGGCGCGGCGTTTCATGGGGAAGCGGGGATTCGTCGATCTCGGCGGCCTCGACCCGGTCGGGCGTGAGGCCGATCTGGGCCAGGAGATCGATCCGCCTGGGGCTCGCGGAAGCCAGCACCAGGCGCGGCGTCGTCATGTCCGTCAAACGCGCCTAGCGGACGCGGAAGGTGATGCGGCCCTTGGTCAGGTCGTAGGGGGTCATTTCCACCAGGACCTTGTCGCCGGCCGAGACCCGGATGCGGTTCTTGCGCATCTTGCCCGCGGTGTGAGCGATGATCTCGTGATCGTTCTCGAGTTTCACGCGGAACGTGGCGTTGGGCAGGACTTCGCTGACCGTGCCCGGGAATTCCAAGAGTTCTTCTTTAGCCATAGAGGCTCCAAATTGACCGTCGATAAAGCGAACGGCTCACGCCTGAATCGGGGCGCGAGCCGTGAACAAGTCGGCATTATAGCTCACCGGCCCGGTTCGGGTCGATAAGGTCTTGGATTTGGCGTCACCCGTCGCCGAACCGCTCGGCGATCCTGGCCGCCAGCGAGTCGCGGACCTCGCGATAGGCCGCCAGCCGGGCTTCTCGCGAACCTTCCGACAAGGTCGGGTCGAAGGTCGGCCAGTACTCGATCTCGGCCGCCCGTCCGCGGGTCATCTCGACGGCGCGATGCTGCGACTCCGGCGTCAGCGAGATCACCAGGTCGAAGGAGTCGTCATCGAGGTCGTCGAAGGTCTTGGGAACGTGGCCGGAGAGGTCGCAGCTCAGTTCCGCCATCACCGCCTGGACGAAGGGGTCGGCGCCCCCCTCCTCCGCCCGGGGATCGAGCCGCAGGCCGCAGCTGTCCACATAGATCCTGTCGCCCAGCACCCGGCGCAGCAGCGCCTCGGCCATGGGGGAACGCACGCGGTTGAAATTGCAGGCGAAGAGCACCGCGCCGGGGTGGCGCGCCGCGGACGTGTCGGAGGCCATCGAACTAGCCCCGCCAGTGCAGGGCGGAGATCAGCGTGAACAGCCGGCGCGCGGTGTCGAGGTCGGTCTCGATCTTGCCGGCCAGCCGGGTGCGCAGAAGCTCCGAGGCCTCGTTGTGCAGGCCGCGGCGCCCCATGTCCAAGGCCTCGATCTGCTGCGGCGTCGAGTTGCGGATCGCCTGGTAATAGCTCTCGCAGATCATGAAGTAGTCTTTGATCAGGCCCCGGAACGGCGACAACGACAGGATGTGCCGCCGCTGATACTCCGGCCCGGTCACATCGAGCACCAGCCGGTTCTCCATCAGCCCCATGTGCAGGTCGTAGGGACCGCCGTGCGCGCCTTCGGGGAAGAAATAGTTGTCCTCCAGCAGATCGAATATGGCGATCTGCCGTTCCTGTTCCTGGTCGCGCGAAACCGCGGCGAGGGATTCCTCGTCGAGTTCCACGGATTGCAGGCGGTGTGTCTTGCGGTCGTCGTCGGCCATGTCGGTCGGGCGGAAGGCTTAAGCGACCTTTATTGCAAACCAACCCCTAACGTCATCCTGCGTCTGGGGTCGCACCGGAAAGATGTGAAAAAAACGGCCCGGTCCTTTACCCAATTGGCCTAGCCGCGCCCCAGCCGGATGGCCGCGGACCGCGCGTGAGCCGGCAGGCCCTCGGCCTCGGCCAGGGCGACCGTGTGGGGACCGAGGATGGCGAAGGCCGCCTCGTCGCACTGCACGATCGAGGTCCGCTTGATGAAGTCGTAGAGCGACAGGCCCGACGAGAACCGCGCCGCGCGGCTGGTGGGCAGCACGTGGTTCGATCCGGCCACATAGTCGCCGATCGCCTCGGGCGTGTTGCGGCCCAGGAAAATCGCCCCGGCGTGCCGGACCTGGTCGGCCAGGCGCTCGGGGTTATCCAGGGCGAACTCGACGTGCTCGGGGGCGATCCGGTTCACCAGGGCCGGCGAGCGATCCAGCGGCGCGATGATGATCGCCCCGTGGTCGCGCCAGGAGGCCGCGGCGTCCTCGCCGGTGGAAAGGGTCAGCAGCTGCGAGCGAACGGCCGCCTCGACCGCGTCCGCGAAGGCCTCGTCGTCGGTGATCAGGATGGACTGCGCCGCGGGATCGTGTTCGGCCTGGGACAGCAGGTCGGCGGCGATCCACTCGGGGTCGTTGGCGGCGTCGGCCACGACGACGATTTCCGAAGGACCGGCCAGGGCGTCGATGCCCACCGTGCCGTAGACCCTGCGCTTGGCCGCGGTGACGAAGGCGTTGCCCGGCCCCACGATCTTGTCGACGGGGCGGATCGGTCCGGCTCCGTAAGCCAGGGCCGCGACCGCCTGGGCGCCGCCGACCCGCCAGATCTCCGTGATCCCCGCGGCCTTGGCCGCCGCCAGCACGGCCGGCTGCAGCTTGCCCGGCGGGGTGACCATGGCGATGCGCTCGACCCCCGCCACGGCGGCGGGGACGGAATTCATCAGGACGGTGGACGGATAGGCCGCGCGGCCGCCCGGCACATAGACCCCGACGGCTTCCAGCGGTGTCCATCGCCAGCCGAGCCGGACCCCCGCGGCGTCGACGAAGGAGGTGTCGGCGGGCCGTTGGCGTTCGTGATAGGTGCGGATGCGGGCGGCTGCGAAGTCGATGGCCTCGCGCACTTCCGGACGGCACGCCGCGGCGCCGGCGTCGATCTCGTCCTGGCTGACCCGGATGGTGGCTTCGCTCAGGTCGACGCGGTCGAACTGGCGGCCGAACCGCAGCACGGCGTCCAGGCCCTCGGCGCGGACAGCCTCCAGCACGTCGCGAACGGCGGAATCGACTTCCTCCGGGGTGTCCCGGCG
The DNA here is from genome assembly GCA_036279815.1 of Phenylobacterium sp. Lineage (GTDB taxonomy): Bacteria > Pseudomonadota > Alphaproteobacteria > Caulobacterales > Caulobacteraceae > Phenylobacterium. The sequence continues at coordinate 4,013 of DASUIJ010000399.1, forward strand.
CTCATCGATGAAGGCTGAGAACGCGGTCTCGAAATCGGGGTCGGAAAGGCGAAAGCGGCGCATGACCGCTACTTAGCGAGGCGAAGGCCTCGACGCCATGGGCAGTCAGGTTTCGTGGCGCGGGATCCGCGGCGTGGGCCAGGGCGCGGAGACATCGGCCATGATCGCGTCGACACACTCGACCACCACCCGCAGGTCGCCGCCGCCGGCGAAGCTGAAGGTCAGGATCCCGCCCGGCGCCTCGCCCGGCTCGAACCCGACCGTAAGCAGTTCGACCACCGCGTCCTTGGCTCCTCTGCGCAGGCGCCGGGCCTGGACGCCCAGCACCGAGCCGAGCTGCAGTGCGGCGCGGACCCTTTGGCCGCCGGGGCCTTCCCAGCGATAGCGATTGAACGCCATGGTCAGCCGCCGGCTCCTGGGCTCAAAGCGGATGTCCCCGATCCTGGCCACCGCGTCCTGCAGGGCGGCCGCGATCACCGTCAGGTCGTCGGCGTCCTGCGCCAGCAATCTCAGGGGCTCGGTCGCCACGTCAGTCCTCGCTTCCGCTCTCGCCCTTGATCCGGCGAACCTTTGCCCCGCAGGCGCCGAGCTTTTCCTCCAGGCGTTCGAACCCGCGGTCCAGGTGATAGACCCGGCTGACCACGGTCTCGCCGCGCGCAGCCAGGCCGGCGATCACCAGGCTGACCGAGGCCCGCAGGTCCGTGGCCATCACTTCGGCGCCCTCCAGAGCGGCGACGCCATGGATGCGCGCCTCTCCGCCCGAGACGTGTATCTCCGCGCCGAGGCGGCCGAGTTCCGGCACGTGCATGAAGCGGTTCTCGAAGATCGTCTCGCGGACGACGCTCTCGCCGTCGGCCAGGGTCATCAGGGCCATGAACTGGGCCTGGAGGTCGGTGGCGAAACCCGGATAGGGATCGGTCTCGATCTCGACCGCCTTCAGGCGCGCGCCGTTGCGCTTGATGGTCACCCCGTCCTCGTGCCGCGCCACATCGACGCCGGCCTCCTCCATCTTGTCGAGGAGAGAGGCGATGAAGTCGCTGCGCGTGCGGGTGAGGCGCACCTCGCCGCCGGCCATGGCGGCCGCCAGGGCGAACGTGCCGGTCTCGATCCGGTCGGGGATCACCGCGTGGGTCGCGCCGTGCAGGCGATCGACGCCCTGGATGCGGATCACCGGACTCCCGGCTCCGGTGACCCGGGCGCCCATCTTGTTGAGGCAGTCGGCCAGGTCGCCGATCTCAGGCTCGCAGGCGGCGTTCCGCAGGGTGGTCTCGCCCTTGGCCAGGACGGCGGCCAGCAGCGCGTGCTCGGTGGCGCCGACCGACACGAAGGGGAATTCGATCTCCGCGCCGGTGAGGCCGCGAGGCGCCTGGGCGTAGACGTACCCCTCGTGCAGGTCGATCGTCACGCCGAGCGCCCGCAGGGCCTCAAGGTGAAGGTCGACGGGCCGGGCGCCGATGGTGCATCCGCCGGGCAGCGACACCTTGGCCTGGCCCGCCCGGGCGATCAGCGGCCCCAGCACGTTGAACGAGGCGCGCATCTGGCGGACCAGGTCGTAGGGCGCGATGGTGCTGACGATCTCGGGCGTATGCAGGACGGTCTCGGCGCCGTCCGCCCCGTCGGACTCGACGATCTCCGAACCCACCTTGCGCAGCAGGCGGCCAAGGAAGTGGGTGTCGGCCAGCCTGGGCATGTTGGTGAGCCGCAACGGCTCGTCGGTCAGCAGACTCGCCGCCATCAGTTTGATTGCGGAATTCTTGGCGCCGCTGATGGGGATTTCCCCCTCCAGCCGCGCGCCGCCGGTGATGGCGATGCGATCCAATCCAGTCCCTCGAACATCCCCTAGGGCGCGCCCACCGGGGGCTGAAAACCCTTGGTCCGCTATCTAGCGCGCGTCCGACGTAACGGAAAGGCGGACAGCGTCAGGAGCGGTCGTCATCCGCCGCCGGCTTGGGCGGTTGGCGGTCCGCCGTCTTCCGGCGGCGCAGGTTTTGGCGCAGCGCTGCGGCGAGCTTCGCCTCGCGTTCATTCTTGGGGGGCTTCGCGGTCTGGCTCATCGCCAGCAAGAGGTGCGGCGACCGGTCAGGCCCGTCAAGTCGGGCTCGGACGTTTTTGCACTTCACGGCGGCTCCGGCTTTGGCTATAGCCCGCGCCTCGCCTTTCGCCGCCGTAGCTCAGTGGTAGAGCGCATCCTTGGTAAGGCTGAGGTCGGCAGTTCAATCCTGCCCGGCGGCACCATGTTTCCCCAGGTCCTTCAAGGACTTGGGGAAACACCACTTCTCCCCGCCCTCTGGACCACCCAAACCCCCGCCGCGCCGGGGCGAAACCCGTCGCGGCCATGGCTCGCGGGGGCGACTTCCGGCATGCGATCGGAGCGCCTGCACCTCAGCGATCCGATTCGCGGCGCGTGGGGCCCAGGCGCCAATCGAACGCGAAACCTGCATTAACCCTCGACGTGCGGCGGCCGGGCGGATAGGTGCTCAGCCCCATTCAGAATCGCGTGAGGCAAATCGGTGAAAACCCAGATCGACCTGCGCGGCGCATCTGGAGCGGCCTATCGGTTTCGGCTCGTCGAGGAACCGATGCAGTTGCCGACCGCGTCGGGCAACTTCGTCTTCGTCAAGTCCGAGATCGCCGGCGCGTCCGTGATCTACGCCGGCGAGGCGGCCATTCTCTCGGAAGCCACCGCCCGCTGGGCGGACGCCCGCGGCGCCTATGGCGCGGACGCCATCTATGTGCGCCTCAACATTTCCGAGAGCGTACGGCTGGCCGAACAGGCCGACCTCGTCGAGCAGTACAATCCACCGATGAACGCCGCCGCCTGAGGACCGACGCCAACGCCCACGGGCGGGGGTGTCACTTTTTTGTCGCGCTGCGAAAGCCTTCGAGCCGGCGAGCTCGAAGGCTGGAACCCGACTCGGCGCGAGGGGGTTCGGGGGGGTATGAAGCCCGAGGACGATCCCGAAACCTGCCGAATTGAGTCCGAGGCGCTGCTTCGGCGGGCCGCCAGCGCCATCGATATGGCCGAGCGCAGCCGGCTGATCGATCAGGCCGTGTTCTGGCGGCTGCGCGCGGACAACGCCGCAGCCGATCCGGCCATTTCCGACGACCTGTTCGACCTGCTGGACGACGAGGTCGAGCTGCCGGTCCAACGAACCCGACGGGCCTGAGGTCGGCGGGTAACGCCCGTCAGCACTCGGAGACGACGGAGAAGAAGGTGACCTGCTGGTCCGGATTCACCCAGGTGTCCTCGTCGGCCAGAAGATTTCCCAGCACCATCCTCAGGGACGGATCGGCCATCGCCTCCAGACCTCCCTCGACCTGCCCGGCGACCTCCGCCTTCAGGCGGCCCAGCCGGCAGCCGCTCAACGGAATCGGAACTTCGCGCGCCCGGCCGAACCGGTCGGCGATGGGCCCGAAGAACAAGACATAGGCGCGACTGGTGGGAAAGCCGGATGGCCAGGCGGCCTGATGAAGGATGGTCGCGGACATGGAGATTACGACGCCAGTTCGGAACTTCGCGACCACGCTAGTCTCCCCTCCGACAGGCGAGCCTTGTCCCAGATCAACGAGGCGGTCAGGGCGCGGTCCTGCGGCGACAAGACCGATTTGATCCATGCCAATGTGAGCCGACCAAACGGCACATAGTTTGATGTCTGAGCCCCGGATCGCGCCGGCGCGGACGCGCACGCATCCACATCATGGCCCTACGTAGAAACCCCTAAGGGCCGACCCTTAGAGGAAACTCCCGAATATCCGGGGCCCTTCCCTCAACTTAACCATGGAGCATCCGAGAAGGAGCTAACCGATGTCCCTGGCCCACACTGTCGCCGCGCCGTCCGCCCCCACTCAAATCGCCGACGCCGCCGATCTCATGTCCCGCATGGGCGTGAAGATGCAGTTCGCGAAGGATGAAGAGATTTATGGCCAGGACGAAGACGCCGACCTGATCTACCGGGTCGTGTCGGGCGCGGTTCGCACCACCCGGGTGCTCAGCGACGGTCGCCGCCAGATCGGTGAATTCTACTACGGCGACGAGATGTTCGGAATCGAGTCCGGGCCCAACCACCGCTTCTCCGCCGAGGCCCTCACGGACTGCACGGTCCTGGTGGCCAAGGCGTCGGCCCTGAAGGCCGCGGCGGGGCAGGACGCCTATGAGCGCCTCGTCTGGTCGGCGACCAACAACGAACTGGACCGCACTCAGGCCCACCTGCTGCTGCTGGGCCGCAAGACCGCCTGCGAGCGGGTGGCCAGCTTCCTGATGGGGCTCGCCCAGCGTCGCTCCGGCGAGGCGGTGACCCTGCCCATGGGGCGCCAGGACATGGCCGACTACCTTGGCCTTACGATCGAAACCGTTTCGCGTATGCTCACCCAATTGCAGGGCGCTCTGGTCGTCGAGTTCGCGGGCGCCCGCCAGTTCCGTATCGCAGACCCGCACGCCCTGGCCCGCATGGCCGAATAGTCCCTATCCGACAGGAGTCTCGTCGTGAACTACAAGACTATTCTCGTCCACGCCGAACCTGCAGAAGCAGCCCGTCCCCGTCTGGCGACAGCCGCCGCCCTCGCCCGCGAACTGGACGCCACCCTGGTGGGTGTCGGAACCGAGATGTTCGACTGGGTCGGGGTCAGCGACCCCTATGGCGTCACCGCCGGTCAATGGATCACGGTGATGCAGGACCAGATGCGCGCCGACCTGAAGACCGCCAAGACGGCATTCGAGACCGAATGCGCGTCGGCGCGGCGCGAATGGGTCGAACTGATGGACCCTCCGGCGCCGGCGCTAGCGCGCCTCTCGCGCGGCGCGGACCTGATCGTGACGGGCGGCGCGCCGGTCGCGCCACACCCCTCGATGCGCACCGCCGATCCCGCCGATCTGGCCCTCACCAGCGGCCGGCCTGTGCTGGTGGCCCCGCCCTATGGCGGCGTACTGCATGGCCGTACCGTGGTCCTGGCCTGGAAAGATAGCCGGGAAGCCCGTCGCGCGATGACCGACGCCCTGCCCTTCCTGCAGCGCGCAGAAGAGGTCGTGGTCGTAGAGGTTTGTGCGAAAGAGGCGGAAGCCGACGCTGAGGCTCGCGTCCAGGACGTGGTCCGGCATCTCGGACGCCATGGCGTCAAGGGGCGCGGCTGCACACGGGTGGCGCCCGCGGACCGGGTGGCGGTCGAACTCAACATCCTGGCCGAGTCCGTCGGTTCCGACCTGATCGTCAGCGGCGCCTACGGCCATAACCGCCTGGCCGAGTGGATCCTGGGCGGCGTGACCTACGACCTGCTGGCGCGGCCCGAGCGCTTCGTGCTCCTCAGCCACTGACCCGCAAACAACCGAGCCCGAAAGAAGCCGGCGATCGCAAGGACGCCGGCTTTCTTGCGCCGTCACCCTGGGCGTCCGCCTCAGGGTTTCGGTTTCGCCGGTGGGGCCGGGCTCGGCGGGGCCACGACGCGCGGCGGACAGCCGCCGGCCTCGGCCAGGCCGCGCAGATAGCCTCGCCGCGCAACGCCGGCGAACAGCGCGTCGCGGAGCTCGCGGTCCTTGCGGCTGGCGCTGGTCAGCATGCGAAACACCCAGCGATGCGGGATCAGCCCCCGGAAGGCCCCCACGATCACCCGGTTGACCGCGGCGTCGCGCTCATCGGGTCGCGGCGTGTCGAGATCCGGTCCCAGCAGCCCGTCCAGCGCGCCGATCGACGCGGCCAGGCTCGTGCAGTCCCGAGGTTCGGGCGGGGCGTAGGGCGCCTTGGCGATCAGGCGCAGCGCGTCGGGCGTCTGGCCGCCCATCAGTCCGAGCCCGCCCTCCTGGGGGTTGAGTCCAGGCGACTGATCGCCTGACGTGGACTTGCTCGCGCCGGCGCCGGTGTCCGTGGTGGCGCAGGCCCCCAGGAGGACCAGCCCACATGTGAGAACGACCCAAGTCCGTGTACGGCTCATGCACCCCCCTGGCGCAAAATATTCGACTCAGAGGCGCGCCCTCGCCTTGATCCCAATCAAGGTATGTCGGCCATCGCGGTGAAACCATAAAAACCGAAGGCGTCCCGAACGGGACCGCGCCGCCGTCATTTCCTCCGGCTCTGGCCGCAAACCAGGGCTCCCGGGCGGCCACGCGGAATGTCCTTCAGGCGGCCTCGCCGGTCGGCGGACGTGCTCCCCCAACGCACGCGCCCCGGCGGGGTCCGCCGTCTTTTTTTGGCTTCAAGGAATGCGATCGAGCCTGTCAGTGGGACAGGAAGATCGGAACCCGCGCCGAGCGCATCAGGTGTTCGGTGGCGCCGCCAAGTATGAGTTCGCGCAACTTGGAATGTCCGTAGGCGCCCATGACCAGGAGGTCGGGCGGACTGTCGTTGAGCTCGCCCTCGAGCGCCGCTCCGACCGAGCGCCCCGACGCGGTGGCCTCGTGGACCGTCGCAGTCACGTTATGCGCCTTGAGATACCTCAGCGCCTCCAGGGTCGACGCCGACGCCGCCTTGGACGGCTCGGGCGTCACGGACAGCAACCGCACATTGCTGGCCTGTAGCAGGATCGGCATGGCGTCAGCCATGGCCCTGGCGGCGCAACGACTTCCATCCCAGGCGACGACCACCGAGCGCAGGGCGCCGCCGGCCGGCGTGGGACTGTCGGGTCGGAACAGCAGGACCGGCCGGCCGGACCCGAAGATCACGTTCTGTGCGACAGAGACCTGACCATCGAGGGCCGAGCCCAGCGCGATGAGGCATAGATCGCGGGTGCGCGCGGCGACCACCAGGCGATCGGCCGCGTCGTACAGATGCTCCTCGGCGGTCCAGGTCCCGCCCAGCACGCCCGCGGCCTTCGCACGTTCGACGAAGTGCGCCAGTTCCTCGGCGCAAGTCCGGCGACTGACTTCCTCCTCCTCACGCGCGATGGCCCCGATCCCGACCAGGAGGTCTGCGGCGCGATTGCTTCGGAGGGGAATCTTCACCGTCAGCGCCAGGGCGGACAGCACGCCGCCCAGGCTCACGCAGAGCTCCACCGCCCGGTCGATCGCGTCCAGGGGTGTGGGTTCGGGATAGGTGCTGATATTCAGAAGTAGGTCTCGGAAAGCCATGTCGAGGCTCCTGGCGAATTTGACGCCATTGCCCCACACTCACGTCGGCTCGCCTTGATCAGGGTCAACGCTCACGTGCCGGAGGCCCAGCAGCCTTCACAGATCGGAGTACAGTCATGCTCAGCGAAAAGGCCCCGCCCCTTCGCCACCCGTTCCGGGAAAGCCTTGGCTTCATCTGGGAGGCCATGATGGGCGTCGCGCGGCTTTTCGGCCACGGACGCACGGCGCCCCCGACCGGACCTGACGAGCCGCCGATCGACAGCGCCGATACCGACGAGGTGGATCTCAGCCTTGAGGATCCGATGAACCGCTCGACCCCGAACCCTTCGACCGACCCGAAACGTGGGAACGGCTCCTAGGCCGGGCGGTCCGACCCGGGGCCAGACCGGCTCTCGCTCTGTCAGTCCGCCTTGGCCTTGCGGGCGGCGATGACCAGGCCGACCAGCGCAGCGGCCGCCGTGGCGATGGCCGCGGCGGTGGCGACCGGATGCTCCTTGACCTCCTTGGTCGCCGACTTGGCGAGCTCCGCCGAGCGTTCGCGAGCCTCGGCGGTCAAGGCGGTGGCGGCGCGCGTCAGGGACTGGGAAGCCTTGGACAGGGTCTCCCCGGCGTCTTCACCGGCGGTGGCGGCGGCGCGCTTCAGCTGATGCATGAGATCTTCCAACGCATCATCGAGATCATGCTTCACAGTGCGTACGAGCGACTTCGGCATGGAGGTGTTCCTTCGTTTGACGACGTTCACTCCATCCGCTCTCGCCGCCTTCCGCCTTGAGGCATATCAACGGCCAAGGTCCGCGACAGGTCGGCCAGCAGAGCTTCGCGCGCAGCGTCGTCGGGCGCGGCGGAGAGGCGCGCATCCAGGTCGATGAGCAACTGGGCGCGCGCATTGTGCCAGTCCAGGGCCGTCGCCACGTGCGGCCCCAGGCGCGGGGTCCGCTCCTCCGTCAGCTCCACCTGGGCGCGCCGCAGCTTGTAGGAGGCGTCCATCACGGGGATCTCGATCCGCTCGGGATTGAAACCCGCGTCGACCAGTCGCGTTCGCAAGGCTTCCTCGGCGCTCGGCTCCCCATGGACGATGAAGGTCGTGCCGCCGACTGGCTGGCGGGCCACCGCCCATGCCGCGAGGCGATCGGCGTCGGCATGTCCCGAATAGACGTCGAGGGTGCGAATCCGCGCCTCGACCGTGACGTCCTCGCCCTGGATTCGAACCTCGCGCGCGCCCTCGGCCAGCAGCCTGCCCAGGGTCCCCATCGCCTGGAAGCCGGTGATCAGCACTGTCGCCTCCCGCTCCCACAGCCAGCGCTTCAGGTGGTTGCGGATACGGCCGGCGTCGCACATGCCGCTACCGGCCATGATGATGCGCCACCCCGAGGTCGGGTCGAGGCGGTCGCTGTCCCAGGGTTTCTCCAGGAACTGCAGCCGCTTGGAGGCGCGAACATCCCGGAAGGGGTTCCAACCCGTGTCGGAGTTCCAGCCCCGCTCGACGAAGACCTTGCAGGCCTTGATGGCCAGCGGCGAGTCCAGGAAGACATCGCCTTCCGGCGCTTCGCCCGAATCCATGAGGGTCAGGATGTCGGCGATAAGTTCCTGCGTCCGTTCGACGGCGAAGGCCGGAATCAACAGGGGACCACCGGCCGCATAGGCGTCGTTCAACTCCTTCGCCAGCATCCGTCGCCGGGACTCGGGATCGACGTTCTGGCGATCCCGGTCGCCATAGGTGGACTCGATCACCAGGTGGTCTACGCCAGATGGCGATTGCGGATCGGGAGAATAGTCACGCCCGCCGGGTCCGAAATCGCCTGAGAAGAGGATGCGGATCGGGCCTTCGTCGGATTCGACCGTCACCTCGATCGAGGTCGCGCCGAGGATGTGCCCGGCTTCCCAGTAGACGGCCGTAACGCCAGGCGCGACCTGGACCGTCTCGCCCAGCTTCACCTTGCGGAACAGTTTCAGGGTCCTGGGCGCGTCCGCGGCGCGATAGATCGGCTGGACCAGAGGGCGGCCCCGCCGCTGGTTCCGGCGATTGAGGTGTTCGACCTCGCTCTCCTGAATCCCGCCGGAGTCGGTCAGCATGATCGCGCAAAGGTCGCGCGTGGCGGCGGTGGCGTAGATCGGCCCCTCGAACCCGGCCTTCATCAGCTTGGGCAACAGGCCGGAGTGGTCGATGTGGGCATGGCTGAGAAGCACGGCGACGATCTCGCCCGCATCGAATGGAAACCGATCGTAGTTCAGCTCCTTGAGGGTCTTGGGGCCCTGGAACATGCCGCAGTCGATGAGGATGTCGCCGCCCGGGGTCTGCAGGCGATAACAGGAGCCGGTGACGCAGCCGGCCGCGCCGTGAAAGGTCAGTTTCGGGGTCATAGGTTCCTCAAAGCCTGGGCGAGCAAGGTCGCCAGCGGAGCTGCGTTGGTCGGATGCGGGCACGAATCCGTCGAGAGGATTCGCCGCGCGCCGGCGGCGCGCAGGCGCGCCTCGGTGTCGGTGTCGAAAAGCGCGTGGGCGACGGCCAGGTCGATAGATCGCGCGCCCATGGACCTGAGCGCGTTCAGCGCGGCGACAAGCGTCCCACCGGTGGAGCAGATGTCGTCCACCAGCACGACGGGCCGTCCCTCCACCTGGGCCGCGTCGGTCAGGGTCAGGTCCACCAGGCGGTCGCCATGGCGGGTCTTGGTGAAGGTGAAGACCTCGGCCGAGAGCAGTTTGGCGAGCGCCTGCGCCCAGGCCTGCGACTCGCCGTCGGGTCCCACGACCAGGGCTCCTGGCGGCGCCGGCGCCAAGGCCGCCGCCAGGGGCGCCGTGGCGGACAGCGCCACCACCGGCGCGCCTGCGAACACCGGCGTCAGATCGGAGGTGCGGTGAAGGTGGGGCTCGACGGTGACCACGGCGTCGAACCGTTCGCCAAGCAGTCGGCCCAGGACATCGCGGCTGAGGGGCTGGCCGGGTTCGAAGACCATGTCCTGGCGCAGATAGGCGAGATAGGGCGCCACCAGAATCAGCCGCCCGACGCCGCGGCGGCGCAGCGCGTCGGCGGCAAGGAGCAGCGGCATGAGCTTGGCGTCTGGGCGGTCGAGGGACCTGTAGATGGCCACGGTTCCGGCGCCGGCGGCCACGGTGGGCAGGCTTTCGCCGTCGGGAAACACATGTGTCTGGATGAGATGGAACGGCGCATTCAGCGCTTCGGCCAGTCGCCGGGCCGCGCCCTCCTCGTCGCCAAAAGCATGCACCGCTTCAATCACGATGCGATCTCGACCGCGCAGTCTTCCGAAGCCGCCTCGACCGCGAACCGGAAATCGGCCGGGTCCGAAGCG
>DASUIJ010000400.1:0-24228 GCA_036279815.1 Phenylobacterium sp.
CCTGGGCCAGGGCCTGGGGATCGCCGCTGATCTCGGCGCCGCCGCGGTCGGCCTCGTATTCGCGGCCGCGGCTGATGGCCATCTGCACCAGGGCCGCGGCGAAGGGCGCCACCAGGGCCAGGACGATGGTCCCGATCAGCCCGCCCTGGCGGTCGCGCCCGCCGAAGAAGAAGGCGATGTTGGCCAGGGCGGAGATCGCGCCGGCCAGGGTGGCGGTCACGGTCATGGTCAGGGTGTCGCGGTGCTTCACGTGGGCGAGTTCATGGGACATGACGCCCCGGATCTCGCGCCGGTCCAGCATCTGCAGCAGGCCCCGGGTGGCCGCCACCGCCGCGTGGGCGGGGTCGCGGCCAGTGGCGAAGGCGTTGGGCTGGTCCTGGTCGATCACATAGACCTTGGGCGCGGGAAGGCCCGCGCTCCGGGCCAGGGCGTGGACATCGGCGACGAAATTCCGGACCAGCGGCTCGGGATGGGTCTCGTCCACCGGCTGCGCCCGGTACATGGACAGCACGATCCTGTCGGCGTTCCAGTAGCTGACGAGGTTCATGCCCGCCGCCAGCAGGAAGGCCAGCACCATGCCGGTCGGCCCTCCGATCAGATAGCCCACGCCCACGAACAGGGCGGTGAGGGCGGCCAGGAGCATGAAGGTGCGAAGGCGGTTGTGCATCGGTTCCGACGTCAGGGTTGAACTCCCGCCAGATATGGGGGGTTCAGGGCGCGCTTGAAGGGCTAGCCCCTGGCGACGGCGGGCACGGCGGCGAACGGCAGGGGCCCGGTCTTCGCCACCCCCTGGCGCAGGCGCAGCTCGACCTCGTCGGCGGGCATCGGCCGGGCGAACAGGAAGCCCTGCATGCGGTCGCAGCCCGCGGCGCGCAGGAACAGCGCCTGGGCCTCGTCCTCCACGCCCTCGGCGACGATCTCGGCGTCCAGCGCCGTCACGGCCTGAAGCATGGAACGCACCAGCTTGGAGACCCGGGGGTCCTTCCCCACGTCGCCGATCAGCGACTGGTCGAGCTTCACCGTGGAGATCGGCAGCTTCAACAGGGCGCGCAGGTTGGAATAGCCGGTGCCGAAGTCGTCCAGCGCCACGCGGATGCCCACCGAGGCCAGGCGCTCGATGTGGCGCCGCGCCAACGCCAGGTCCTGGACCAGGAAGGTCTCGGTGATCTCCACCTTCAGCGCCGTGGCCGGCAGGTCGGTGGCGCGAAGCCGGCGGATCAGGCTGCGCGAGAACGACGGGTCCAGCAGCTCGCGCGGGGAGACGTTGCAGGCGATGAACTCGATCAGGCCCTCGGCGACCCAGGGCGCGGCGCGCTGGCAGGCGGCCGCGAACACCGCGGCGTCCATCTGGCTGATCAGGCCGATCTCCTCGGCCAGGGGTACGAACTCGGCGGGCGGCAGCATGCCCTGTTCGGGGTGCATCCAGCGGGCCAGGACCTCCAGGCCGACGATGCGGCCGTCGCGGGCCTCCACCACCGGCTGGTACCAGGGGACGATCTCGCCCAGGGCGATGGCGCGGCGCAGGTCCGACTCCAACCCGTGGCGTTTCTCGCTGGCGTCGCGCATCTCGGCGTCGAACACGCTCCAGCGGCGTCCGGCGGAGGCCTTGGCCCGGTAGAGCGCCATGTCGGCGAAGCGCTGCAGGTCCGTGGCGTCGACGGCGGCGTCCGGATAGACCGCCACCCCCACCGAGGCGCCCGGGGCGACGGTGCGGCCATAGATGGAATAGGGCGTGGCCAGGGCCGCGGTCAGGGCCTCCGCGCGGTCGGCCTCGTCGCCGCCCTGGGCGATCAGGGCGAACTCGTCGCCGCCCAGCCGCGCCACCTGGTCGCCCGGTCGGGCCTGGGTCTTCAGGCGCGCGCCGATCTCGTTCAGCAGCAGGTCCCCGGCGTGGTGCCCGAGGCTGTCGTTCAGGTGCTTGAAGCGGTCCAGGTCGAAAATGTAGAGCGCCACCCGCTCGCCGGCGGCCTGCGCCTGCTCCAGCCGCTCGATCAGGGCCGAGGTGAAGGCGCCGCGGTTCAAGAGCCCGGTCAGGCTGTCGGTGCGCGCCAGGTGCAGGGTCAGGGCCCGCTCGGCCTCGAGCTGGTCGACACGGACGGAAAGCGCCTCGCGGGTCCGGCGGGCGGACGCCTCGGCGGCGCGCAGCTCCTCGATCTTGGCGGCGAGCTCCGCCTGGGCCAGGCGCAAAGCGCTCTCGCCGCGCCGGCGCGCCTGCGCGCCGCGCTCGCCCTCACCGCCGCTGTTGGCCACTCTACCGACGCTCCTGAACCCCGCGTGGCGGAGTTTGGCGCAGAAGGGGGAATCCTCCGTTAACGGGCGGGCGATCCCGGCGAATTTTTCGCCTCAGAATTGTCCCGGCCGAGACGGTCGCGGCTAGGCCGTGGCGGGCTCGGCCTCAGGCTCCTCGATCTGGTTTTCCCAGCGGGCGACGACGGCGGCGGCCACCGAATTGCCGACCACGTTGGTGGCCGAGCGGCCCATGTCGAGCAGGTGGTCGACGGCCAGGATCAGCAGCAGGCCGGCCTCGGGCAGCTTGAAATAGGTCAGGGTGGCGGCGATCACCACCAGCGAGGCGCGGGGAACGCCCGCCATGCCCTTGGAGGTGATCATCAGCAGGGCCAGCATGGTGATCTGCTGGGCGACGGTCATGTGGATGCCGTAGGCCTGCGCGATGAACAGGGTCGCGAAGGTGCAGTACATCATCGACCCGTCCAGATTGAACGAGTAGCCCAGGGGCAGGACGAAGCTGGCCACCCGGCGCGAGACGCCCCACTTCTGCAGCTCTTCCAGGGTGCGGGGATAGGCGGCCTCCGAGGAGGCGGTGGAGAAGGCCAGCAGGGCGGGCTGGCGGATGCCGGCCAGAAGCCTGAGGCCGCGCGTGCCGACCGCCAGGACCAGGGCCACGGTGAGCAGGCCCCACAGCACGCCCAGCGACAGGTAGAAGCCGCCGACGAACTTGGCGTAGGTGCCGATGATCGAGATGCCCTGGGTCGCCACGGTCGAGGCCAGGGCGGCGAAGATCGCGAAGGGGGCGGTCTTCATCACATAGCCGGTGACCTTCAGCATGATCTGGGCGATCTGGTCGACCAGGACCATCACCGCCGGCGCCCGGTCGTCGATGGCGGCCACGGCGGTGCCGACGAACACCGAGAACACCACGATCTGCAGGATCTCGTTGTTGGCCATGGCCTCGACGATCGACTTCGGCACCAGGTGGGTGACGAACTCCTTGAGCGTGAAGTGGGCCATGTCGACGCCGGCGCTCGCGCCCGCGCCCGGATCGGGCAGGGCCAGGCCCGCCCCCGGCTGCAGCCAGTGAACCATCAGCAGGCCGATGGTCAGGGAGACGATCGAGGCGGAGATGAACCAGAACATGGTCTTCACCCCCACCCGGCCGATGGTGGCGGCGTCCTCCATGTGGGCGATGCCGGCCACCAGGGTCGAGAACACCAGGGGGGCGATGATCATCTTGATCAGGCGCAGGAAGACGTCGGTGATGATCGACAGGTTGTCGGCGACGGTCTTGGCGTCCGCGGCCGGCAGGTACTGGTTCACGGCCCAGCCTACGCCCACCCCGAGCACCATGGCGGAGACGATCAAGGCGGTGAACAGACGATTCATGAGGCCCCCCGGGGCGGTTGAAAGCGGGCCTTTGTCGCCGGGAAGCGCGGTTTCGTCCACCGGTCCTCACACCTGGACCGGTGAATGGAGCTGATCGCCGCTCACCTATGGGAAGGGATGCTCACCGGATGGGCCGGGGTCGCCCCTGAAACCGACCTCGAAACCGTCGTGGAGCGGCGCTATAACGCCCCATGACTGTGGAAAATGAAGCGGCCCGCATCCTGGCGCGGCTGGACGAAGAATACCGCGCCTCCGTCGAGGCCCTGCGCAATGCGCTCAAGGTCTTCCTGGCCGGAGGGCCCCCGCCCGACCCGTCCGTCCGGGCCCAAGGCGCCTTCGCCTATCCGGAGCTGCGCCTCACCTGGCCCGCGGGCCAGGCCTTTCCGCGCCTGAGCCGCGCCTATGCCCGGCTGGCGGCTCCGGGCGACTACGCTGTCACCGTCACCCGGCCGGACCTGTTCCACGACTACCTGGTCGAGCAGATCAGCCTGCTGCTGGCCGATTTCGACGTGCGGATCGAGGTGGGGCGCTCGAAGCAGGAAATCCCGTTCCCCTACGTGCTGGACGGCGCCGTGGACATCGCCATGGCCGACATCGGTTCGGCGGACATCGCCCGGCACTTCCCGACCACCGAACTGGCCTTCATCGGGGACGAAATCGCCGACGGGTACTGGACGCCTGACGAAGGCCCCCGGCCGCTGGCCCTGTTCGACGGCCTGCGGACCGACTTCTCCCTGGCGCGGCTGGCCCACTATACGGGGGCCCCGGCGGAGGACACCCAGCAGTACATCCTGTTCACCAACTACCACCGCTATGTGGACGAGTTCGTGCGCTGGGGCTGCGAGCAGATCCGGGCGGGCGGGCCCTACACCGCGCTCTCCGCCGCCGGCCGGGTGCTGGTCACCGCCGACACGCCCAATCCGGAACAGAAGATCAACGACGGCACGTGGCGCAAGCACCAGATGCCGGCCTACCACCTGATGGCCGAGGGGCGGCGCGGCATCACCCTGGTCAACATCGGGGTCGGCCCGTCCAACGCCAAGACCATCACCGACCACCTGGCGGTGCTGCGGCCCCAGGCCTGGCTGATGATCGGCCACTGCGGCGGCCTGCGGGGAAGCCAGACCATCGGCGACTATGTGCTGGCCCACGCCTATCTGCGCGACGACCACGTCATGGACAACATCCTGCCGCTGGAGATCCCGATCCCGCCCATCGCCGAGGTGCAGGTGGCGCTGGGCAAGGCGGCCGAGGCGATCACCGGCGAGACCGGAGAGGTGCTGAAGCGGCGCCTGCGCACGGGCACGGTGATCACCACCGACGACCGCAACTGGGAGCTCCGCTACACGGCCAGCGCCCTGCGCTTCAACCAGTCGCGGGCCGTCGCCATCGACATGGAAAGCGCCACCATCGCCACCCAGGGCTACCGGTTCCGGGTGCCCTACGGCACCCTGCTCTGCGTCTCGGACAAGCCGCTGCACGGGGAGATCAAGCTGCCCGGCCAGGCCAACGCCTTCTATGAGCGGGCCATCGGCCAGCACCTGCAGATCGGGCTGGCGACCATGGACCTGCTGCGGAACGAAGGCGTGAGGGTGCACTCCCGCAAGCTCCGCAGCTTCGACGAGCCGCCGTTCCGGTAGGCGGCCGACGTCAACCACCAGACCCGCGGAGAGGGACGGGTTCGGGCTTGAAATGTGCATGTGTGTGCACATATGATCTTTCATGGACGCCAGGACCCCCAGCCTCGAGACCTTCGACGCCGACCTGTTCCGCGCGCTGTGCGAGCCGGCGCGGCTGGAGCTGGTCTCGATTCTCGCCCGCGAGGGCCGCAGCGACGTCACCGCCATCGCCGACCACATGGTCCAGGACCGCTCCGTGGTCTCGCGCCACCTGCAGCAGCTGATGCGGGCGGGTGTGGTCCAGCGGGCCCGCGAAGGCCGCCGCATTCTCTACCAGCTGGACGGCCTGGCGCTGGCCGACCGGCTCGAGCGCATGGCCCGTGACGTCCGCGCCATGGCCCCCAACTGCTGCCCGCCCCTGGCCTGACGCCTGCGAAAGCGACCCCCATGACCCCAAGCCAGCCCATCACATCGCCCGCCGCCTGGATCGGGCCGGAACAGGCGGCCCGCGGCGACTGGACCTATCGCCTCACCCCCGCCCAGCTCGACCAGCTGTCCTCGACGGCCGCCGCTCTGGTGGCGAGCGGCCGGCCGATGAGCGAGATCACCGCCGCCGACGCGCCCCTGGAGGCGCTCGCGCCGCTCATTCGACAGTGGCGGTCGGACCTGGCCGACGGGCGCGGCTTCCTGCTGATCAAGGGCCTGCCGGTGAACGCCTGGACCTACGACCAGGCGGCGATGGCCTACTGGATCCTGGGCCTTCGCCTGGGCCTGCCGGTTCCGCAGAACAAGCAGGGCGATCTGCTGGGCCATGTCCGCGACGTCGGCGAGGACCCCGCGGTGCCCGGCGTGCGGCTGTACAAGACCCGCGCGGCGCAGGACTTCCACACCGACGGCGCCGACATCATCGGCCTGTTCTGCCTCAAGCCGTCCAGGTCCGGCGGACTGAGCCGGATCGTCAGCTCGGTGACGGTGTTCAACGAGATCCTGCGCCGCCGCCCGGACCTGACGCCCCTGCTGTTCGACGAGTTCTACTGGGACCAGGAGGTCGAGGCCGCCCCGGGGGCCAGGCCCTGGTTCAAGTTCCCGATCTGCAAGTTCGAGGACGGCCGGCTGCGGACCTTCTTCATCGGCTGGTACATCCGCAACGCCCAGCGGTTCCCCGACGTGCCCCGGCTCACGCCCCAGCAGGCGCAGCTGCTGGACCTGATCGAGGAGGTCGCCAACGACAAGGCCTTCCACCTGGACATGGATTTCGAGCCCGGGGACATCCAGTTCCTGAAGAACGCCGCGATCCTCCATGCGCGCACCGCCTATGAGGACTGGGACGATCCGGACCTGCGCCGCCACCTGCTGCGGCTCTGGCTGGCGGCGCCCGACTTCAAGGACGGCGATCCCCAGCTTCGTCGCGGCGTGGCGGCGGGCGCCGGCGTCTGACCCCACGCGCCCCGGCCGCCTCGACCTTAAGCGACTTGCGCCACGTCGCACTTGCGCGCCGGGCTCGTCGCTGCATAATGCATCCATTGGATACATAATTCATTTGGAGCCTTCCATGACCGCCACCAAGAGCCACACCATCACCTGGGACGTTGGGCCCGACGACGACCGCCCGAAGGGGCTGGCCGGGCTGGAGGCCATGCGCCTCGGCCTCGAGGCGGGGCGCCGGCGGCGCACGCCGATCGCCGCCCTGATGGATTTCGACCTGGTTTCGGCCGAGCCGGGCGTGGCGGTGCTGGAGGGCCGGCCCGGCGCGCAGCACTACAATCCCATCGGCGTGGTCCACGGCGGCTTCGCCGCCACCCTGCTGGACGCGGCCCTGTGGAGCGCGGTGAACACCACCATCGAGCCCGGCCAGGGCCACACCACCCTGGAGCTGAAGGTCAACTACTCGCGGCCGATGACCACCCAGACCGGTCCGGTGACCTGCGAGGCCAGGGTCGTCCATCGCGGCGGCCGCATCGCCATCGCCGAGGCGCGGATCTCGGACGCGGCGGGCAAGCTCTACGCCTACGGCTCGTCCACCCTGATGATCGACAGTCGCTGATCCGTGGCTTCGCCGCCGGCCGGCGCCTATAAGGGGCCATGACCAGCCGGCCGGCGCGCGACACCTATCGCCATGGAAATCTCCGCGCCGAGGCGGCCAAGGCCGCCTACGACCTGGTGGTCGAGGCCGGGCACGAGGCGCTCAGCCTGCGCAAGGTGGCGGAGCGGGTCGGCGTCGCCCACCGCTCGCTCTACAATCACTTCGAGGACCGCGAGGCCCTGCTCGATGCGGTGGCCGAGCAGGGCTATGGGCAGCTCGCCCAGGCCCTGAAGCCGGCGGGGAACGTCGAGGACTACGTCGCCGCCTATCTCCGCTTCGCCCTGGCCAACGCCAATCTCTATGCGCTGATGCGCAGCCGTCCCCACGCCACCATGAAGCTGAAGCCGGCCCTGCAGCGGGCGGTGCACCTGAGCATCACCGAGGCGCTGCGCATCTTCGGCCGCCCGGACCGCACCTCGGCCGAGAACCGCCGGGCGGTGATGAAGGTGATCATCCTGCTGCAGGGCGGCCTGGCCATGCACGCCGGCGGCATCCTGGACGTCGAGGGCGACGAGGGCTTCATCGCCGAGCTCCAGGCGATGATCGCGTCGGGCTGAGGGTTCCCGATTTGATCTCGCGCGTCCGAATCACTAGATCCAGGGCATGACACGCCACATCGCCTTCGAAGGCATCGACAACTTCCGGGATTTCGGCGGCTACGACACCGCCTGCGGCCGGGGGCTGAAGCGCGGGCGGCTGTTCCGCTCGGCCAACCACTCCTACGCCACCGAGGCCGACCTGCAGGCCCTGCGCGACCTGGGCGTGAAGGTGATCGTCGACCTGCGCCGGCCCATGGAGCGCGAGCGCGAGCCGTCCAGGCGCTGGTCGGACTTCGACGGCCATGTGGTCGAGAACGACCACGAGGTCGCGCACAGCGACTGGACGGTGCTGCTGAAGCAGGCTGACGAACTGGACGGCCGCTACTTCTTCGAGGACTCGCTGGGCTTCTATCGGGCGGCCCCCTACGAGGACCGGCATATCGACCTGTTCAGCCGCTACTTCCAGGCCCTGGCCCAGGCCGAGGGCGGGGTGCTGGTGCACTGCGCCGCAGGCAAGGACCGCACGGGCATGATCTGCGCGCTCACCCACCATCTGGCGGGCGTGCATCGGGACGACACCGTGGCCGACTTCCTGGCCACCAACCATCCGGAGAAGATCGTCAAGCGGGTGGAGTTCCTGGGCCCCTGGATCCACGACCTCACCGGCCGGGTGGTGCACGAGGACGCGCTGAAGGTCGCGGTCAGCGTCAACGAGGCCTATCTGGACGCCGCCTTCGAGACCATCGTCGCCACGTCCGGCTCGGTGGACGCCTATCTGGAGCAGGTTCTGGGCGTCGATTCCGACCTTCGCGCCCGGATCGAGGAACGCATCCTGGGCTGACACGGCCCGCCGCATCGCCTAATCGTCCCCCACTTTCGCAAGGGGACGAGAATGCAGAGCTTTCAGCCGCCGCGCCGCATCCTGATGGGCCCGGGCCCCTCCGACGTCAGCCCGCGCGTGCTGGCCGCCATGGCGCGGCCGACCATCGGCCACCTGGACCCCGAGTTCCAGAACCTGATGGAAGAGATCAAGGGCGCGCTCGCCCGGCTGTTCAACGCCCCCGATCACGCCTGCGTGCCGCTGCCGGCCCCCGGGACCGCCGGGATGGAAGCGGCGATCATGAACCTGCTGGAGCCCGGCGACCGGGCGGTGATCTGCATCAACGGCGCCTTCGGCGGCCGCATGGCCGATATGGCCGACCGGGCCGGCGCCGACGTCACCAAGGTCGAGTTCGAATGGGGCAAGCCGGTGGACCCCGCCCGGGTCGAGGAGGTCCTGAAGGCCGGTCCGGCCAAGGTGCTGGCCTTCGTCCACGCCGAAACCTCCACCGGCGCCCGGTCCGACGCCGCCACCCTGTGCGGCCTGGCGCGCAAGCACGGCGTGCTCTCGATCGTCGACTGCGTGACCTCGCTGGGCGGCATCACCGTCGACGTGGCCGCCTGGGACGCCGACGTGGTCTATTCCGGCACCCAGAAGTGCCTCTCGGCGCCCCCCGGACTGTCGCCCATCGTCCTGTCGAAGCGGGCCCAGGCGGCGATCACCGGACGCAAGACCAAGGTCCGCAACTGGCTCTTGGATTTCAATCTGCTGATGAGCTACTGGGGCGGCGAGGGCGGCCGGACCTATCACCACACTGCGCCGATCAACGCCCTCTACGGCCTGCACGAGAGCCTGGTCGCCCTGTTCGAGGAAGGCCAGCAGGCCGTGCTGGTCCGCCACGCCCGGACCCACGAAGCCCTGGCCGCGGGGATCGAGGCCGCGGGCCTGTCGTTCCTGGTCGCCGAGCCGCACCGGCTGCCGCAGCTCAACGCGGTGATCGTGCCGGACGGCGTCGACGAGGCCGCGGTCCGCACCCACGTCCTGGCCAAGTGGGACCTGGAGCTCGGCGCGGGCCTGGGTCCGCTCAAGGGCAAGGTCTGGCGCATCGGCCTGATGGGCGCCTCGGCCACCCCCTGGCACGTGCGGCTGTGCCTGACGGCGCTCTGCGAGGCGCTCGAAGCCCAGGGCTTCAAGGCCGACTCCAAGGCGGCCCTGGCGGCGGCGGACGCCAGGCTGGCCTAGGCGCCTCCCCGACTACATCGGCGGGGCCTTGCCGTTCTCGCCCGTGGAGACGGAGTTGGTGATCAGGCCGTTCGGCCCGCGCTGGGCGACCAGGAAGACCGACGCGCCGGGCTTGATCATGGCCCGGTCGCCGGGCGTGATCTGAACGACGGGTACGTTCTTCGGCACCACGATGTGGCGGGCGCCGTAGGAATAGGCGACGTCCAGCTCCTGGCCCCTGCGGCCGGCCACGACCTTGCCGACCGTGCCGTTGGTCATCATCGAGCCCTTCTTCAGGTCCCAGGCGTAGTGGCCCTCGCCCATCTTCACGCCGGGCGGGAAGACGTGGACCTCGAGGGATTTCCCGGCGCCGTTCTTCTGCGGCATCTCGGCGGTGCCGATGAAGCTGCCGGGCTGGATCTGATCGACGGCCACCGGCTTCATGACCGCCACGGTCCAGCTGTCGGCCAGGGCGACGGTCACCGGCTTGCCGTCCCGGCCCTTGAGGGTGAGCGCGTTGGGCCTGGCGGAGGTGACGACGCCGCGGACGATCTGCGAGGTCGCGGCCTGGGACTGGGCGTCGGCGGATCCTGCGGCCAGCAAGGCGGTCGCGGCGAGGCCGGCCAGGACGGCGTGGCGGTGGATGGTCATGTGGGTCCTCCCCGGCGTGGATGCGCCGCCCGGCAGGGCTACACCGCCGCCGGAGCGGCCGCTAGGCGCCGCACGGTGAGCGGAAAAATTCAGTTCGCCGAACTGTGTTTCCGGCCCGAAATGACGCGGCGGCCGCAATCGAAGATAGTCGTGCGAAAGCGGCCCGCCCCCAAGGGCCCGGAGGACATCATGCAGGACGACGAGACTTCGAACGGACCGGACGCGGCGCTGTCGCGGCGCGATTTCGCCTTGCTGACCGGCGCCGCCGGCGCGGCCGCCATGGCCGGCCCGGCCCAGGCCGCCGAGGTGGTCGAGACCGACGTCATGGTGAAGACCGCCGACGGAACCTGCGACGCGGCCCTGTTCCATCCCGCCGGCAAGGGAAGCTGGCCCGCCGTCCTGATCTGGACCGACATCTTCGGCCTGCGCCCGCAGTTCCGCGACATGGGCCGGCGGCTGGCGGCCCAGGGCTATGTGGTCCTGGTCCCCAACCCCTTCTACCGCACCCGCAAGGCGCCGGTGTTCGGCGACGCGCCGTTCGACTTCAACAACCCCGCCGACCGCGCCAAGCTGCCGCCCCTGACGGCGCCCCTGACGCCGGACGCCGTCACCCGCGATTCGAAAGCCTTCCTCGCCTTCCTCGACGGCCAGAAGGTCACCAACAGCAAGGCCAAGGCCGGCGTTCAGGGCTACTGCATGGGCGGGCCGATGACGATGCGCGCGGCCGCGGCCCTTCCCGACCGGATCGGCGCCGGCGCCTCTTTCCACGGCGGCGGCCTGGTCACCGACAAGCCCGACAGCCCCCACCTGCTCGTCCCGAAGATCAGGGCCCGCTTCTATTTCGGCATCGCCAGCAACGACGACCAGAAGCAGCCCGACGCCAAGGACAAGCTGAAGGCCGCCTTCGCCGCCGCGAACCGGACGGCCAGGATCGAGGTCTATGACGGCGCCCTGCACGGCTGGTGCGTCCCCGGCTCCGCCGTCTACAACCAGCCCGCGGCGGAGCGGGCGTGGGGCGAACTGCTGGCGCTCTACAAGGCTGCGCTGGTCTAGGCGTCCGCCGGCGAACGCGCGCCTACGATTTCCTGCGGCGGGCCTGGAAGAAGCCCTTCAGCAAGGCCGAGCTCTCGTCGGCCAGGACCCCGCCGGTCACCTCCGGGCGCCAATGGCAGGTGGGCTGGTCGAAGAATTTCGGACCGTGGACGACCGCGCCGCCCTTGGGGTCTTCCGCCCCGAACACCAGGCGGCCGATTCGCGCGTGGCTGATGGCGCCGGCGCACATGGCGCAGGGCTCCAGGGTCACCACCAGGGTCAGGCCGGTGAGCCGGTAATTGCCCCGCTTGCGGGCGGCTTCGCGCAGCGCGACGATCTCGGCGTGGGCGGTGGGATCGTGGCCTCCGATCGGGCCATTGGCGCCCACGGCGATCACTTCGCCGCTGGCCGGATCGACCACCACGGCGCCCACGGGAGTCTCCCCGCGAGCGGCGGCGTCTTGCGCCGCTTCGAGGGCGATGCGCATGGTGCGATGATCATGGTCCACGATCCGCTACGAACCCATCCCGCCGACGAAGGTCAAGCTCCCGATCAATCCGGGGGCGAACGCGTGGCCAAGGCCCTGGCCCGAGCGGGCGTCGCCTCGCGCCGGGAAGTGGAGCGCCTGATCGAGGCCGGACGGGTGGCGCTGAACGGCCGGATCCTGACCACCCCGGCGGTGAAGATCGAACCCGGCGACATCCTGACGGTCGACGGCGAGGTGGTGGCCGAGGCGGAGCCCGCAAGGCTGTTCCGCTATCACAAGCCGGTCGGCCTGGTGACCAGCCACAAGGACCCGCAGGGTCGGCCGACCGTGTTCGACGCCCTGCCCAACGGCCTTCCCCGGCTGATCTCGGTGGGGCGGCTGGACCTCAACACCGAGGGCCTCCTGCTGCTGACCAATGACGGGGAGCTGGCGCGGGCCCTGGAGCTGCCGTCCACGGCCCTGGTCCGCCGCTACCGAGCCCGGGCCCATGGGCGGATCACCCAGGATCGGCTGGACAAGCTGAAGGCCGGGGTGACGGTCGAGGGCGTGCGCTATGGCCCGATCGAGGCCGTGCTCGACAAGGCCAAGGAAGGGCCGTCGGGCGCCAATCTCTGGATCACCCTGACCCTGGCCGAGGGCAAGAACCGCGAGGTCCGCCGGGTTCTGGAATCGCTGGGCCTGAAGGTGAACCGGCTGATCCGGCTCTCCTACGGGCCCTTCGCGCTGGCCACCCTCCCGGTGGGCGAGGTGGAGGAGGTGGGCCCCCGGGTGATCCGCGAGCAGCTGGCCGACCATATCGACCCGGAGAACATGCCGCAGGGCGACCGGCCGCAATGGCGCTCGTCGAAGTCGGTGACGGCGGCCGCGGCCTCGGGCCAGATCGGCCGCCGGCAGGTGGGCGCCGTGCTGACGACGGCGGACGGCGAGCCGCCGAAGAAAAAGGAATACAAGGCCGGCTGGGCCAAGCCCAAGCCCAAGGGCGGGCATCCGGTGAAGGCCAGGTCGCGGCCGCAGAAGCCCGGACCGGCCACCATCGGCGCCAGCCGCGACGCCGGCGCCAAGCCTAAGCGTTCTGGATCTCCACCGGCTGACGCGCGGCCCGCAGGGCCTCGCGGGCCGAATCGGTCGCCATCACGGCCAGGAAGCTCTTCCGCTCGTCCGCCAGGCCCTCGCTCAGGGGGCGGTCCAAAGCGGCGCGGGTGAGGCGCTTGGCGAAGGCGATGCCCTCTTTGCCGCGCCCGTCCCACTCCGCCGCCATCTCCAGCGCCCGGGCCAGGGGATCGGCCGCCAGCTCGTGAACCAGGCCGATGCGCAGGGCCTCGGCGGCGTCGACCACCAGGCCGCGCAGGATCATCTCCACCGCCTTGGCCTCGCCGATCACCCGGGGCAGCCGCTGGGTGCCGCCGCCGCCGGGGAAGATGCCCACCCGGGTCTCCGGCAGGCCGATGGCGGTGACGTCGACGCCGGCGATGCGGATGTCGCAGGCCAGGGTCATCTCGAAGCCGCCGCCCATGCACAGGCCGTTGATCGCGGCCACCACCGGCTTCTCCGCCGCGGCCAGCAGATCGGTCATCTCCAGGAAGCCGGGCTCCGGCGGGGCGGGGGGCGTGGCGGCCCGCGGCGGAGCGTCGGCGCCGATATGGTCGCTCATCACCGACAGCTCGCCCACGTCGTAATGGCGCACGAAGATGCCGGGCACGCCGCCGGTGAGCACGATGGAGCGCACCGCCGGGTCCTCGGAGGCGGCCTTCACGGCGGCGTACATCTCCCGCGAGCCGGCGGCCGTCATGGTGCCCCAGGGCGGGTTTGCGTAGGTGATGACGGCGCAGCCGCCCTTGCGTTCCACGGTCACGAAAGCCATCAACACCTCCCATTGCCTGTGCGGGCCCTCCGGCCCTTGCCGGCACCTTAGACCGCTCCGACCGGAGGTTTCCATGCGCATCGTCTCCGGCCAATTCCGCGGCAAGGCCCTGGCGGCCCCCGAGGGCCAGGCGACCCGGCCCACCTCCGACCGGGCCCGGCAGGCGATCTTCAACATCCTGGAGCACGCGGCCTGGGGCCCCGAACTGAGGGACGCCCGCGTGATCGACCTGTTCGCCGGGTCCGGCGCCCTGGGATTCGAGGCCCTGTCGCGGGGCGCCGCCTTCTGCCTGTTCGTGGAGACCGACGAGGCGGCGCGCGGCGCGATCCGCGAGAACGTGGACGCCATGGGGCTGTTCGGGCGCACGCGGGTGCATCGCCGCGACGCGACCAACCTCGGCGTCCGTCCGGGCGCGGACGGTCCGGCCTTCGCCATCGCCTTCCTGGACCCGCCCTATGGCAAGGGCCTGGGCGAGACGGCCCTGGCCCGGCTCGCCGAGGGCGGCTGGCTGGCGCCGGACGCGGTGGTGGTGTTCGAGCGCGGATCCGACGAGCCGGACTTCGAGGTCGAGGGATTCGAGAAGCTGGACGCCCGCGACTACGGCGCCGCGCGCGTCCACTTCCTGCGCTGGTCACCAGCCGCGGACTGAGGTCCGGTTGTCCAGCTGGGCCCTGAGATTGACCAGACCCTCCCGGGTGATCCGGTAGGGCTTGCCGCCCTGGCTGGCGATCAGCTTCTTCTTCTTCAGGCTCCTGAAGACGACGAGGTCGCAGTCGGCAAGCCGCCAGCCGTCGCGGCTGAGGCATTCGGCGGCGACGATCGCGCCCCTGGCGTCACGTTCGAGCACGATGACGCCGCCCTGGGCGAGGGCGTGCAGGGTCCGCTGCTGCGGTTTGGAGATGTTCAAGCGATTGTCCGGAATCAGGCGTGACGAGGCGCGCGCCCAGGCGGGCGCGGACGGACGGGCCTGATCGCCGATCAGAAACGAGGCTCCGGTCGGCGGTTAGGCCCGGGCCTCGAACGCATTCTCAGACATGGTCTCCACCGGAAGGATGACCCACCGAGCATGGCCGAGCCTGGCGGCGGCGCCAAGCCGCTTGACCCTCACGCCGCGTGATCCCTGAAGTCGTGTGTCCGTAAACCCATGGCGAGGATGGATGAGCGTCTTCACGGTCAGCGAGGTGGCGAAGCTCTCGGGCGTTTCGGTCCGGGCCCTGCACCACTACGACGAGATCGGGCTGCTGAAGCCCGGCCACGTCGGCGAGAACGGCTACCGCTACTATGGCCGGGACGAGCTCCTGCGCCTGCAGCAGATCCTGTTCCACCGGGAGCTCGGCTTCCGGCTGGAGGAGATCCGCCAGGTGCTGGACGCTCCGGGCTTCGACCGTGTCGCGGCCCTTCGGGCGCACCGCGGACGGCTGATGGCGGAAGCCCGGCGCTATCGCGCGCTGGTGAAGACCCTCGACGCCACCCTCGCCGAACTCGAAGGAGGATCGGACGTGGACGAGAAGGCGATGTACCGGGGCTTCGACCCCGAGAAGCAGGCTGAGTACGAGACCTGGGTCGTCGGCCATTATGGACCCGGCGCGCAGGCGGCGGTGGACGCCGCCAAGGCGATCACCAAGGACTGGACCCAGGCCGACTTCGACGCCCACCAGGCTGAGATCGAGGCGATCGAGGCGCAGTTCGCCGAGGCCCTTTCCAGCGGCTTGCCGGCCGACTCCGAGCGGGTCCAGGGCATCACGCGCCGGCACCATGCCTGGGTGGGACGATCCTGGGACGCCCCGCCCGGCAGGGGCCCCTACCTGGGCCTGCGCCGGCTCTATGAGGATCACCCGGACTTCCGGACCCGGTACGAGGGCCGCGCGCCGGGGCTGACAGCCTATCTGTCGGAAGCCATGCGGCTGTTCGCCGAGCGCGAGCTGGCCTGACGGCCGCGCCGCCGGTTGCCAGGGACGCCCGGCTCGGTCAGGTTGTGGTCCGAACGGGGGCGCGCATGGCGGGCTACAAGGCCAGGCTCGAACAGGATCTGGACGGCTGGATCGCCAAGGGCCTGGTGCCCGAGGCGTCCCGCGAGCCGATTCTGGCCGGGGTCGCGGAGCCTCGGCGGCTGGAGGCGTCCTCCGCCCTGGCGGCGGTCGGCGGCCTGCTGCTGGGCGTGGCGGTGATCGCCTTCGTCGCGGCCAACTGGAGCGGCATTCCCCGGCTCGGACGCTTCGGCCTGATCCTGGGACTGTTCCTCGCCGTCTGCGGTGGGGCGGCCTGGGCCGGGGAGCGGCGGCCCCTGGCGCGCAACATCGCGCTGCTGGTCGCCGCCCTGATCTATGCGGCGGCCATCGGCCTGACCGGCCAGATCTTCGACATCGCCGGAGACCCCCGCAGCGCCCTGCACGCCGCGGGACTGGCGGCGATCCTGCTGGCCCTGGCCGGACGGTCGAGCGGCTCGGCCATCGCCGCCCTGGCCCTGATCGCCATCGCCGACGGGAAATTCGACGGCGTCGGCGGCGGACAGCCGCCGCCCTGGCTGGCCCTGGCCGCTCCGCTGGGCGTCGGCCTGGGCTGGGCCTGGCGATCGAAACCCCTGGTCCACGCCGCGAGCCTGGCCCTGGCGGTGGCCGGCCTGCTGGTCCTGGTCTGGCTGAAGACCAATTGGCCGATGAACCTGGACGCCTTCGCCGCCGCGCTCGGCTTCGCCCTGCTGGCCGGCGGCGCGCGCTATCTCGACGAACGTGACGACCCGGTGGCCGGCGTCGCCTACGGCTGGTGGGTCTGGGCCGCGCTGGCCTTCTTCGCCGCCGCCGGCTTCGGACCCCATCCGCCGGAAGCCCTGCTCCACCGCCCGCTCTGGCTGGCGGCGGCGGCCGGGGTGATCGCCCTGGGACTGCATGACCGG
The DNA here is from genome assembly GCA_036279815.1 of Phenylobacterium sp. Taxonomy (GTDB): domain Bacteria; phylum Pseudomonadota; class Alphaproteobacteria; order Caulobacterales; family Caulobacteraceae; genus Phenylobacterium. The sequence continues at coordinate 16,828 of DASUIJ010000400.1, forward strand.
CGCGGCGTGGTCACGGCGGCCGGGGTGGCGTTCATGGCGGGCGCCGTCGCGGCGATCCTGGCGGACCTGGGCCTGGGCCTGATGACCGCCGCGGCCGTCTTCGCCGCCGTGGCCCTGATCGCGTTCGCGGGCGGCTTCGCCCTGCGCCGTCGGGTGCGCCGATGACCCGGTCGCTCACCGTGCGGATCCTGGGCGCGGCGGCCCTTCTGGTCGCCCTGCTGGTCGCCCTGGTGGTGCGCGAGAACCATGCGCGGGCCACGGGGCGCGAGGTGCGGCTGCCCATGGAGGCGGTCGATCCCCGCGACCTCCTGACCGGCCACTATGTGGCCCTGCGCCTCACCCAGCTGGCGCCCGCCGGACAGCCCTGCCCGCCGGGCTCATCGACCATGGAGAAGCCCGGCTGGATCGCCCTGACCCCGACCGCCACGGGAGACCGGGTCACCGGCGCCGGCGCCGACCGCGCGGCCGCCGCGAAATACGGCCCCATCCTGCTGAGGGGAACCGCCCGCTGCTTCGGCGACTCGAGCGACCCCGCCGACCGGGCGCGGATCACCCTGGATATCGGCGTCGATCGCTTCCATGCCGACCAGCGCCAGTCCGAGGCGTTCGACAAGGCGCTGCGCGACCGCAAGGTGGGCGAGGCCAGCGCCTGGGCCATCGTGTCCGTCGGCCAGGACGGCAAAGGCCGGCTGAAGGGCGTGATCATCGACGGCCAGCGCGCCGACCTCACCTGGAACTGACCGATCAGCGCCGGCCGAACAGCCGCTCGATGTCCGCCAGCTTGAGCTCCACATAGGTCGGGCGGCCGTGGTTGCACTGGCCGGAATGGGGCGTGGCCTCCATCTGGCGGAGCAGCGAGTTCATCTCCGGCGCGCTCAGCCTGCGACCGGCGCGGACGGAGCCATGGCAGGCCATGGTGGAGCAGACCTCCTCCAGCCGCTCCCTCAGGGCCAGGGCCTGGCCATTCTCGGCGAGGTCGTCGGCGATGTCGCGGATCAGGCCGGAGACGTCGGTCTCGCCCAGCAGGGCCGGGGTCTCGCGCACCAGGATCGCGCCGGGGCCGAAGGGCTCGACCATCAGGCCCAGGGCCGCCAGCTCGTCCGCGCGGGCGGCCACCCGTTCGGCCTCGGCGGGATCGAGCTCGACCACCTCCGGCAGCAGCAGCACCTGGCGGGCGACGCCGCCCTGCGCCATCTCCACCTTCATCCGCTCATAGACCAGCCGCTCGTGGGCGGCGTGCTGGTCGACGATGACCACGCCGTCGCGGGTCTGGGCGACGATATAGGTCTCGTGCACCTGGGCCCGGGCCGCGCCCAGGGGGAAGTCGACGGGATCGAACACCACCGACGGCGAGGGCGGCTCGGCCATGCCCTGGGGATAGGGCTGGGGCGAGTGGGACTGCGGTTCGGCCCGGGCCGAGACCTCGGTGAGGCCGGGGATCGCCTGGGCCATGGCGGACGCCTGCCAGCCCCCCATGCGCCAGGCGGAGAAGCCCTGGGCGGAAGGCTGGGGCTGGAAGCCGGGACGCAGATGGGCCAGAGCGTCCTCGGCCACGGTGGTGGAGGCGCGGTGGCCGGAGCCGGCCAGGGTGTGGCGCAGGCCGCCGACGATCAGGCCGCGCACCAGGGCGGGATCGCGGAAGCGGACCTCGGCCTTGGCCGGATGGACGTTGACGTCCACCAGGTGCGGATCGAGCTCGAGATAGAGCGCCACCAGCGGGTGGCGGTCGCGGGCCAGGAAGTCGGCGTAGGCGCCGCGCAGGGCGCCCTGCAGCAGCCGGTCGCGCACCGGCCGGCCGTTGACGAACAGGTACTGGTGGGCGGAGTTGCCGCGGTTGTAGGTGGGCAGACCCGCAAAGCCCGAGAGCCGCACCCCGTCGCGCTCGTAGTCGATGGCCAGCGCGTTCTCCGAGAACTCGCGGCCCATGATCGCCGACAGGCGCGCCAGCCGGCCCTCCGGGCCCTTGGCCTCCGCGGGCAGGCGCAGGGTGCGCTTGCCGTCGATGTCGAGGGCGAAGCTCACCGCCTCGTGGGCCATGGCCTGGCGCTTGATCTCCTCGGCGATGGCCAGGGCCTCGGCGCGCTCGGACTTCATGAACTTCAGCCGCGCCGGGGTGGCGTAGAACAGGTCGCGCACCTCCACCCGCGCCCCGTGCGGGCCGGGGAAGGCCGAGGGCGCCACGGGCGCCACCGCGCCGCCCTCCACCAGGATCATGTGGGCGTCGGCGCCGCCCCTGGCCCGCGAGGCGATCTGCAGGCGCGCCACCGAGCCGATGGAGGGCAGGGCCTCGCCGCGGAAGCCCAGAGTGGCGATGTTCAGCAGGTCGTAGTCCCCGGCCTCGTCGGGACCCAGCTTGGAGGTCGCGTGGCGCTCCACCGCCAGGGGCAGGTCCTCGGGGCCCAGGCCCTGGCCGTCGTCGGCCACCAGGATGCGCGAGAGTCCGCCGCCGTCGGCCTGGACCTCGATCTGGGTGGCGCCGGCGTCGAGCGCGTTCTCCACCAGCTCCTTGACCGCGCTGGCGGGTCGTTCCACCACCTCGCCGGCGGCGATGCGGTTGACGGTTTCGGTCGGAAGGCGGCGGATCGGCATGGTCTGTCAGGTTCCCGCCCCAATATAGGACGATTCCAGCGTGTCGCTTGGAAGGTTGAGACGGATGCATGTTGGCAAGATGGCCGCGGCTTCTGCGGCGATGATCCTGGCGCTGGCCCCGGCCGTCGGCGCCCAGGTCCCTTTGACCCCGGCCGCGGCCGACCCCAACGATCCCGACGCCACCCTGGTGGAGGAGCTGGTGGTCACCGCCCGCCTGCCGGGGCCGGCCTGGTGGCGGGTCTCCGACGGCGACACCACGGTCTATGTGCTGGGGACGCCGTCCGTGGCGCCCAAGCATCAGCAGTGGGACCGGCTGCAGTTCGAGCGCCGCCTGGAGGGCGCCAGCGTGGTGATCCTGCCGTTCAACGGCCTGAAGGTGAGGCTGGCGGGGGCGCCGGGGGCGCTGTTCAGCTACCTGCGCCTGAAGTCCGGCCGGCCGTTCGAGGAGGGGCTCGACCCCGCCGCCCGGGCGCGTTTCGCCGCCGCGCGGACCAGGCTCGGCCAGCCCGCCGACCACTACAAGACCCGGCATCCGCTGGCCGCCGGGCTGATGCTCACCAACGACTACCGCGACAAGGAAGGCCTCACCACCACCGACCCGGCCAAGCTGATCAAATACCTGGCCCAGCGGAAGAAGGTGCGGATCGTCCAGCGCGCCTACGACCTCGGGCCGCTGCTGGGGGCGGTGAGCCGCACGTCCAACGCCGCCGGGCGCACCTGCCTGGACGAGGTGCTGCACGAGGTGGAGGCGGGCCCCGGCGGGACCCTGGCGGCGTCGCGGGCCTGGGCTTCGGGCGACGTCGCGGGCGCGCTGGAGGCCGAGCGCAGCTACGAGCGCTGCCTGGCGGTGACGCCGGGGGCCCTGGCCTTCGACGCCCGGGTGAAGGGCGACCTGGCGGCCGACATCCAGGCGGCGCTGAAGACCCCCGGCCACGCCATCGCGGTGGCGCCCCTGCGCACCCTGCTGGCCCAGGGCGGCGTGCTCGATCGGCTGAGGGCGGCGGGCTATACGGTGAAGACGCCGGGCGAGGAGTGAGCCGCCTAGAGCTTGGACATGTCCAGGTCGGGCGAATAGTCGGCGCCCTCGATGTCCTTGACGATCGCCTGGCCGCAGATCACCCGCCTGGCCTCGGGGTCATAGGTCAGGGCCGGCCCGCCATGGAGCGCCCAGCCGCGGTTCAGGGCTTCGGTGACCCGATGACAGAAGGCCGCGTCGTCCGGGCCCGTCAGGTAGCGGTAGAGCTTCACGGGGCCTTGGGCAGGCCTAGAGGCCCGGCAGCTTGAACTTGGTCTTCTTCTCGCGGGCGATGATCACCGGTTTGTCGCCGGTCAGGGCCTTGATCTTGGCTTCCTCGGAGGCCGCGTCGATCGGGGCCGGAACATTGTCGCCGGCGGTGACGCCGGCTCCGACGCTGCGCGGCTCGCCCGGCTTCCAGAACATGATCTTGTCGGCGAACGACTTGTCCTTGTGGGCGATGTCGCCGGTCTCGTCATCCACCACGAAGCGGATCAGCGGGTCGGCCTTGTCGGCCCCGGCCTTGGTCGCCAGCAGCTGTTCGCCGGGGCTGCGGTCGGCGGCTTCGCGCTTGCCCAGCAGGGCGTTGCGCGCGGCGCTCTCGGGCTGCAGCTCCTGCGGGCGCGGCTCGCCGGGGGCCGGCGGGCGGAGCGCGTAGTCGGGCGGAACCACCAGCGGAGCCTTGGAGACCACGCGGAATTCGTCGGGGGTGACCTTGGTCATGCCCAGCGCCTTGCGGGTCGAGGTGCAGCCGGACAGGCCGACGGCGCCGACCACGGCGATGGCTACGATCACGCGGTTCAGGCTCATGAACTGATAGGCTCCATTAGGCCGCCCCGGCCAGGAAGGCTGATGAGATAGCGTAAACCATGGGGTCCGCCAACGCGCATCTAAGCCGCATGCGTGGCGACAATCAGGCGTCCGCCGCCACAGGGTCCTTGCGGACCGAATCCAGCAGCAGGCAGGCGACGCCGACGCAGATGGCGCTGTCGGCCACATTGAACACCCAGGGGAAGAAAAGCTGGGTCACGTCGACGAAGTCGACCACGGCCCCGAATCGGAACCGGTCGATGGCGTTGCCGATCGCGCCGCCGATCACGAGGCCCAGGCCGATCCCCATGAAGGGCCGGGTCGCGTTGCGCGCCCACCAGCCCAGCGCCGCGGCGACGATCAGCGAGAAGGCGGTCAGCGCCCAGCGCGCGATATCGTGATCGGCCCGCAGCAGGCCGAAGCTGACGCCCTGGTTCCAGACCATGGTCAGGCGGATCGGCCCCAGGAACGGCACGCTGCCCAGGTCGGGCAGGCGCAGGCCGCCCAGGACCCAGGCCTTGACGACCTGGTCCAGCACGATGACCAGGGCCGCCAGGGCGAAGGCCATGCCGCCCAGGCGGGTGAAGGGCTTCGCCGCCGGCTCAGCCACGGGCGGCGTCCCAGGCGGCCACGGCGTCGGCGTCGCGCACGGAGAGGTCCGGATAGCGCGGATCGGACCCCACCTCCGGCAGGATGCGCCACGACCGCGCGCACTTTCGGCCCTCGGCGCGCAGGGGCTCGACCGCCACAGCGGCGTCCTCGGCGAGGCGGAAGGCGCCGGCGGGGCCCTTGCCCTCCACCAGGGTCGCCTGGCTGGTGCGGAACACCTCGGCGGCGTCCAGGCCCTGGAAGGCGCCCAGCAGAACGGGGTCGGCGATATGGACCCGCGGGGCGGCTTCCAGCGCCGCGCCCATGCGTTTCTCGCGCCGCTCGACCTCGAGCGCGCCGGTGACGGCCTGGGTCACCGCCTGCACCCTGGCCCAGCGTTCGGCCTCGGCGGGATTGGTCCAGGCCGCCGGGGTTTCCGGGAACACCCGCAGGGCGTTGGACCCGGCGTCCGGGAACCGCGTGCCCCAGGCCTCTTCCATGGTGAAGGGGATCAGCGGGGCCAGCCAGATGGTCAGGCGCTCGAACACCTCGGCCATCACCGTGCGCGCGGCGCGGCGGCGGAGGCTGTCGGGCCGGTCGCAGTAGAGGGCGTCGCGGCGGATGTCGAAGAACAGGCTCGAAAGCTCGTTCTGGCAGAACTCGGTGAGCGGCCGGCTGACTTCCTGGAACAGATAGGCGTCGTAGGCGGCGCGCACCTGGCCGTCGAGTTCGTGAAGGCGATGCAGGATGAAGCGCTCCAGCGGCGGCATGTCATCCAGCGCGACACGCTCGGCCTCGTCGAAGCCGGCCAGGGCGCCCAGCAGGTAGCGCACGGTGTTGCGCAGCTTGCGATAGGCGTCCGACGTGGTGGCCAGGATGGTCTTGCCGATCCGCTGGTCGTCCGAATAGTCGACCATGGCGGCCCACAGCCGGATGATCTCGGCGCCCGACTCGCGGATCACCGTCTGCGGGTCGATGGTGTTGCCCTTGGACTTGCTCATCTTCTCGCCGTTCTCATCCATGGTGAAGCCATGGGTGAGCACCGCGTCGTAGGGCGCGCGGCCGCGGGTGCCGCAGCTTTCCAGCAGGGACGACTGGAACCAGCCGCGATGCTGGTCGGAGCCTTCCAGGTAGAGGTCGGCGGGCCAGCGGGTGTGCTCGCGGCCTTCCAGGGTGAAGGCGTGGGTCGAGCCGGAGTCGAACCAGACGTCGAGGATGTCCTCGACCTTCTCGAAGCGCTCGGGCTCGTGATGGCCCAGAAAGTCGGAAACCGGCCGGGTGAACCAGGCGTCGGCGCCTTCCTCGGCGATCAGGTCGACGATCCGGCGGTTGACCTCGGCGTCCACCAGCGGCTGGTTGGTCTCCTTGTCCACGAACATGGCCAGGGGCGCGCCCCAGGCGCGCTGGCGGCTGATCAGCCAGTCCGGGCGGCTCTCGACCATGGAGCGGATGCGGTTGCGCCCGGCCTCGGGATGGAAGGCGGTGGCGGCGATGGCGGTGAGCGCCGTCTCGCGCAGGGTCCTGCCGGCGTGGGGGGCGGTGTCGATCGGCGCGTCCATGCGGATGAACCACTGGGGCGTGTTGCGGAAGATCACCGGCGCCTTGGACCGCCACGAGTGCGGATAGGAATGCTCGGTGCGGCCGCGGGCCAGCAGCTTGCCGGCCTCGATCAGCTTGTCCATCACCGCGCCGTTGGCCGGGCCGAACTTGCCGGCCTTCTTGCCCTCGGTCTCCAGCACCTTCAGCCCTTCGAACAGAGCCACGTGCGGGTAGTAGGCGCCGTCCGGATCGACCGTCTCGGGGATCTCGCGATGGCCGTGCGCCAGCCAGGCCAGATAGTCGTCGGCGCCGTGGCCGGGGGCGGTGTGGACGAAGCCCGTGCCGGCGTCGTCGGTGACGTGGTCGCCCTCCAGCATCGGCACGGCGAAGCCGTAATAGCTGTCGAAGCCGCTCAGGGGGTGAGCGCAGACCATGCCCTGGGGATCGACGTTCTCGACCCGGCGCCACCTGGCGATCCTGGCGGCCTTGGCCACGTCGTCGGCCAGCTTCTCGGCGACGATCAGCCGGTCGCCGGGCTTGGCCCAGGGCTCGAACTCCAGCCCCGTCTCCATGGCCTCGACCAGGTAGACGGCGTAGGCGATGTCCTTGGAATAGCTGATCGCCCGGTTGGCGGGGATGGTCCAGGGCGTGGTGGTCCAGATCACCACGTGGGCGCCGCGCGCGGCGTCGGAGCCTTCCAGCACCTCGAACTTCACCCAGATCGTGGGCGAGACGTGGTCGTGGTACTCGACCTCGGCGTCGGCCAGGGCGGTGCGCTCGACCGGGCTCCACATCACCGGCTTGGAGCCGCGGTAGAGCTGGCCCGAGGCCACGAACTTATGGAACTCGGCGACGATGGC
>DASUIJ010000401.1:0-7847 GCA_036279815.1 Phenylobacterium sp.
TGCTCGGCTCCTTGGCGGTCCAGCGATCGGCGACCTCGCGGGCGATCCGCGCGCCGGCCAGGTTGATATCGCGCACCGCGTCCTGCAGCCCGTAGTCCGCCTGGGCGATGGAAGTCGCCGAGAAGGTGTTGGTCTCGGAGATGTCGGCGCCGGCGGCGAAATAGGCGTCGTGCAACTCGGCAACGATGTCCGGCCGGGTCAGGCACAGGATGTCGTTGTTGCCCTTGAGCTGGCCGTTGTGGTGGGCGAAGCGCTCGCCCCGATAGTCGGCCTCGTCCAGCTTGCGCTTCTGGAACATCACGCCCCAGGACCCGTCGAGGATCAGCACGCGCTCCTTGGCGATGGCCTTGAGCTTCGCGATGCGGTCTTGCCGAGCACTCATGCCGCGGCCTCCTGATGGGGTTGGGTCGGGTCCTCGCGCACGCCCAGCACGCGGCAGATGGCGTAGACGAGGTCGGCCCGGTTCAAGGTGTAGAAGTGGAAGTCGGAATAGCCTTCTTCGGCCAGGCTGGCGCACATTTCGGTGGCCACCGAGGCGGCGATCAGCTTGCGCGTCTCCGGATCCTTGTCGAGGCCCTCGAACAGGTTGCCCAGCCAGCTGGGCAAGGTGATGCCCACCGGCCCGGCCATCTTCTTCAGGCCCTTGAAGTTCGACACCGGCATGATCCCCGGCGAGACCGGGATGGTCACCCCGGCCTTGCGCACCCGGTCCATGAACCGCAGGAAGCCGTCGATGTCGTAGAAGAACTGAGTGATCGCCCGGGTCGCGCCGGCGTCCATCTTGGCCTTCAGCACGTCGATGTCGTGATCGACGGTGGGGCTTTCCGGATGCACCTGCGGGTAGAGGCTGACGCTCACCTCGAAGGGAGCGATCGCCTTGATGCCCGCCGTCAGTTCGGTGGCGTTGAGATAGCCGTCCGGTCGCGGGACATAGACCCCGCCGATCTGGCCGGGCGGGTCGCCGCGCAGGGCCACGATGTGGCGGATGCCGGCGTCCCAATAGGCGCGGACCACCTCGTCCACCTCGGCGCGGCTGGCCTCGACGCAGGTCAGGTGCGCGGCGGGCTTGAGCGTCGTCTCCTTCAGCATCCGCACCACCGTGCGGTGGGTGCGGTCGCGGGTCGAGCCGCCGGCGCCATAGGTCACGGAGACGAAGGACGGATTCAGAGGCTCCAGGCGGCGGATCGCCTCCCACAGGCTCTCCTCGGCCTCGGGGGTCTTGGGCGGCGAGAACTCGAAGGACACCGAGGGGCGTCTGGCCAGGCCGGCGCCGGCGCGCGCCACGGGACCCAGGGCTGTGCCGTGCGGGCTCATGCGGCGCTCCTCTGCGAATTGCGGACCCGTTCGGCGGTCCAGATCTTGACGGTCAATCCATCCCCGCGCTGCGGCGGCAGGGCGGCGGCGCGGACCTTTTCCAGTCCCGCCTCATGCAGCCAGCGCTCCATCTCGGCCTCGGCGAAGCCCAGGCGGCGGTGCTGATGCTGCTCGCGCAGGAACTCCAGCTTGTGGGGCGCGAAATCGACGATGATCAGCCGGCCGCCCTCGGCCACCAGCCGTCCTGCCTCGCGCACGGCGGCGGCCGGATCGCCCAGATAGTGCAGCACCTGGTGCACCACGACGAGGTCGGCGCTCTGGCCGGGCAGGCGGGTGCCGAAGATATCGCCGTGACGAAGCTCGCAGCGCTCCAGCCCGGCCTCGGCCACGTGGTTGCGGGCGATGTTCAGCATCTGCTGGGACAGGTCCAGTCCCACCGCCGCCTCGGCGTGCGGGCCCAACAGGGTCAGCATCCGGCCGGTGCCGCTGCCCAGGTCCACCAGCCGCTTGAACGGGCCCGGCCCGGCGGCGCGCAGGATCGCGGCCTCCACCGCGTTCTCGGCCACGTAGAGCGAGCGGATCTCGTCCCAGCGCGCGGCGTTGCGGGCGAAGTACTCCCCAGCCTCGGTCGAGCGCTCGGCCCGCACCGCCTGCAGCCGCTCGATGTCGCGGATCAGCACAGGGTCGGCGGCGTCCACCAGGCGCAAGGTGTCATCGGCTAGCCTGCGCGCGTCGCCGCCCGCCACCAGCCGGTAGAAGACCCACGCGCCGTCCGGAAACCGCTCCACCAGTCCGGCTTCGGCCAGCAATTTCAGGTGACGCGAGACTCGCGGCTGGCTCTGGTCCAGAACCTTGCACAGCTCCAGGACCGCCAGCTCCTCGTGGGCGAGCAGAGCCAGGATGCGCAGCCTCGACGGTTCGCCCGCCGCACGCAACACATCAACCGCCTGTCCCGCCGAGAGAGTCATGGGCACATAAAGATATCTTTATGTCTTTATGTCAAGTCGAAGGAGGGTCCGGAATCGGCTCCCAGAGTTCGATCTTCACACCCACCGGATCCAACAGCCATGCGAACCGCCCGTTGGGGTCCGCGTCGTCGCGTCCCAGCGGCTCGACCCCCGCTTCCTTGGCCCTGGCGAGCACGCCGTCCAGGTCGTCGACGACGAAGTTCACCATGAACTGGGCGGTCGAGGGCGCGAAATAGTCGGTATCGGCCGCGAAAGGGCTCCAGATCGTATAGCCGGTCTCCCCGTGGGGCCACATGGCGCCGCCCCAGTCCAGGGTGTCGAATCCCAGCACGCGCTTATACCACTCCGACACCGCCTTGGTGTCGGAAGCTTTGAAGAAAATGCCGCCAATTCCGAGGATTCTGGCCATTTCCTGACCTCCAGTCTCAGCCGGGCACGGGGCTCGCCAGCGGCTCCCCCGCGAAATGTCGGCGCAGGTTTTCGAACGTCTGGCCGATCATCAGCGGCAGGGAATCAGTCGTCCCCCCGGCCGAGTGCGGTGTCAGCACCATGTTGGGGACGTCCGCCCAGCGTTCCGCAGGCGTCGGCTCCTGCTCGAAGACGTCCAGCGCCGCCCGCCCCAGGGTTCCCGCCTTCAGGGCCGCGATCAGCGCATCCTCATCAACGATCGAACCGCGGGCCACATTGACGATCAGGCCCTTGGGTCCAACCGCCTCGATCACCTCGGCGGACACCGCCTTGTGGTTCGACGCGTCCGCCCGGCAGGCCACCACCAGGATGTCGCTGTCCCGCGCAAGCTCGAGCAGGGTCTGCGCCCGCGGCCACCGCGCCGCCGGCTTGGGGTTGGGTCCCCACCATCCGACCTGCAGGCCGAAGGCCTCGGCCCTCACGGCCACCGCCTCGCCGATATGGCCAAGGCCCATCACCCCCAGCCGGCGGCCCTTCAGACCCGGCCCCGGCCGCAGCCGCGACTGGTTGGTCCAGCGGCCCGCGCGCACATGCTGGTCGCCGAGCACGATGTTGCGCCAGGATGCGATCATCAGGCCCATCGCCTGGTCCGCCACGTCGCCGGCGTTCAGCCCCTCGGAGTGGGTCACCTCGATCCCGTGCGCCCGGCACCACGGAACGTCCACGCCGTCATAACCCACGCTGACATTGGCGATCAGCTTCAGGCTCGGCAGCGACAGCAGGAACTCCGGGGACAGGTGATGCTCGCCGGCGTGCACGATCGCCCGCGCCCGACCGGCCTGCTCCGCCGACATCTCCCAGCTCAGCGCCACCTCGTAGCCCTGGGCTTCGATCGCGCCCCGCATGGGGGCGATCATGTCGTGGCAGATCAGTACGAGCGGCTTGGCGGGCATGGCGTTCTCCGGGCGGGACGTCACCTATAGCCAGGCTGCGAGGGGCGCGTCATCCCGGGCGTCTCATGCGGCCTCAGGCGATCCCGGCCAGCACCTCGCCCAGCACCTGGGTCAGGTGTCCGATCTCGTCCTCCGATATGATCAGCGGCGGCGACATGGCGATGGTGTCCCCGGTGGTCCGCACCAGGATCCCGGCCTTCAACGCCCGCACCAGCACCTCATAGCCGCGAGCCCCCGGCGCGTCCGGCCGGGGGCTGAGCTCCACCGCCGCCATCAGCCCGACGTTGCGGATATCGATCACGTGCGGCCGGCCGCGCAGGCCGTGAACCGCCGCCTCCCAGACCGGCGCCAGCCTGGCCGCCCGCTCGAACAGGCCCTCGCGGGCATAGATCTGCAGCGAAGCCAGCCCGGCGGCGCAGGCCACCGGGTGGCCGGAATAGGTGTAGCCGTGGAAGAACTCGATGGCGGACTCGGGCCCCTGGACCACCGTGTCGTGCACGCTGCGCCGCACGAACACCGCCCCCATCGGCAGGGCGCCGTTGGTCAGCCCCTTGGCCGTGGTCATGATGTCCGGCGTGACGCCCAGCGCCTGGGACGCGAACGCGGCGCCCACGCGCCCGAAGCCGGTGATCACCTCGTCGAAGATCAGCAGGATGCCGTGCCGGTCGCAGATCGTCCGCAGTCGCTCCAGGTAACCCTTCGGCGGCGGCAACACCCCCGCCGACCCCGCCACCGGCTCGACGATCACCGCCGCGATGGTCTCTGCCCCGTGCAGGGCCACCAGCCGCTCCAGTTCGTCGGCCCGTTCCGCCCCGTGCTCCGGCAGCCCCTTGGAATAGGCGTTCTTTTCCAGGTCGTGGGTGTGCCCCAGATGATCGACGCCCGGCAGGTTCACGAAACTGCGGCGGTTGTTCACCAGCCCGCCCACCGACAGCCCGCCGAACCCGACCCCGTGATAGCCCTTCTCGCGGCCGATCAGCCGCACTCGCTGCCCCTCGCCGCGGGCCCGGTGATAGGCCATGGCGATCTTCAGCGCCGTATCCACCGACTCCGATCCGGAATTGGTGAAGAACACGCGGTCCAGTCCCGGCGGCGAGATCCCCGTCAGCGCCTGGGCGAACTCGAAGGCCAGGGGATGGCCCATCTGGAACGACGGCGCGTAGTCCAGGGTCATCAGCTGGCGGGCCACCGCCTCGGCGATCTCCGCCCGCCCGTGGCCCAGGTTCACGCACCAAAGGCCCGAGCAGCCGTCCATCACCTGCTGGCCGTCGGGCGTACGGTAGTACATGCCGCTGGCTTCGCTGAGCAGGCGCGGATCGGCCTTGAACTGCCGGTTGGCGGTGAACGGCATCCAGAAGGCCGAAAGGTCCGGGAGATTGTCGCCGAAGTCCGCGCTCATGGTCAGGTCCCCTTGCGGGCCCACGAAATCACGTCCGCGGGAACCCCGCCACCTGATTGAGCCGCGCCCAGCTCCGCCGGTAGGCCGCCGGGGGCCCGTCCCGGACCGCCGGAGCGACCGCCGCCGCCCAGCGCGCCTCCGCCTCGCCCGCCTCACGCCAGCAGTCGGACACCAGCGCCCGTAGGGCCTGCGGTCCCACGTCGCCGTCCAGGGCCGCATCGAAGCGCGCACGGAATTCGGCCTCCAGGGCGTCCCTCTCGTCCGCCAGCGCCGCGTGAGCGGCGTGATAGTCCCCGAGCGCCGACCGGTGCAGCCGCTCATGCCGCCACCACAGGCTATCCGGATCGCAGCGATCCGAAGGCTCCGGCCCGACCGGCGGCGCGCCGGCCTCGAACAGCACCGGCTTGAAGATGCTCAGGCACGGCGCCGAGGTCGCGGTCACCCAATGCACCGCCCGGCCGCGCCGCACCTCGGAAACCATCGAGGCCACCGACTGGCTGCGGCGCGCGCCTTCGGCGGCGTGCATGCAGATGGTGCGGCCCACCGTGTTGGCCGGGCTCCAGCCGGGCGCGTCGCCGTGATCGCGCAGGATCGCCATCATCGCCCCTGGCGTCAGCCGGCCGGCCTGGGCGTCCAGCAGGGCCTGGCCGCGCGCGCAGCGCCCGCGGCCGAAGCTCACCGCGTCACGCGCCTCGTCGAGGAGTTGCGCCGCCACGTCGAACCGGCCGTCGGCGCCGGCCCAGCCCTGCTCGCGCCCATGGGCCGCCAGCGCCGGGCTGATCCGGTCATAGCCCGCCCCGACGCTGTAGGCGTTGGACAGCGAGCGCCGCCCGCGAACCTGCTCCACCACCCACCACCGCCCGGCGGTCTCCAGCACATAGGCCTCGTCCGCGTCGGCGACGATGAAGCCGTTGTTGTAATAGAAGCGCCCCAGGTGCCCGCAGTCGCCGCCCTGGCCGTACTGCTCGAGCAGATCGACGATCACCGCCACGGCGTCCGCCGCCGTCGCCGCACGCTCCAGACCCAGCCGCACCAGGTCCATCCCGGTCAGGGCGCGGCGTCGCTGGGCGGGGATTCTGGCGTGCAGGGCCTCATTGCCGATCACCACCCCGTGCGCGTTGGCGCCCATCTCGGCGCCCCACATCCAGAACGGGCGGCTGATCAGCACGGCGTGTGTCTGCGCAACGTCGGGGATCGAGATGTAGGTCAGCCGGACCTCGCCGCCGTCCCGCCGGGGGCCGTGCATCTCCAGCACCTGGGCCTCGTTGCGCTCCCGGTCGCTGTTCTTGGCGAACAGCAGCCCGCCGCGGGCGGTTTCGGAAGCCAGGGCCACGAGGGTGTCGCACATGGGGGGAGCTTAGCGGCCGCCGGCTCAGACGCCAGTCGGGAGACAAGGGCCCCAACCGGGCCATGGCGTTCGTGGGGTTCGGCCCGGTCTCGCGACAGGTCTCGCGCCTTGCCGACGGCGAGATGAAATCGCCTCACCCAAGCTTGACTTCACCCCCCCGCGACGGCGACATCCCACGCAGGTGATCCGCGGCGGCTTAAAAATAGCGCTCACCGTCAGACCCCCGCGGCGCTCGCGCGCCCCGATGCACGGCCCTGTGACGGGCCCAACGCCACCTCGACGGACCACCTCATGCCTTCCCCGACCGCGCTTTGGCGCGACCCGAACTTCGCCCGGCTGTGGGCGGCCCAGGCCATCTCCAGCTTCGGCGCCCGCATCAGCCGCGAGGGCCTGCCGATGGCGGCGATCCTCGTGCTCAACGCCAATCCCGCCGTGCTGGGCGTCCTGGCCGCCATGGCCTACGGCCCTGCCTTCGTCGTCGGCCTGGCGGGCGGCGGCTTTGTCGACCGCCGCCGGCGTCGACCGATCCTGATCGGCGCCGACCTGGTCCGCGCCGCCGTGCTCCTCACCGTGCCGGTCGCCGCGTGGCTGCATGTGCTGGCCCTGCCGCACATCCTGATCGCCGCCGCCCTGGTGGGCGCGGCAAGCGTGCTGTTCGACATGGCCGACCACGCCTACCTGCCGGGCCTGATCGGGACCGAGCGGCTGGTCGATGGCAATTCCAGACTCTCCGCGACCGAGTCCGTGGCCGAGATGGGAGGTCCCGCCCTGGCCGGCTTCCTGTTCCAGTGGCTGACCGCCCCCATCGCGCTGGCGGTGAACGCGGTCACCTACCTTGCCTCGGCCCTTTTCCTGTCGACCATCGCCAGGCCCGAGCCGGAGCCGGAGCCCGCGCCGGCCGACCATTGGCTCAGCGACGTCACCCACGGCTTCCGCGCCGCCTGGGGCGAACCGCGCGTCCGCGCCCTGCTGGTCGTCGCGACCTGCAACGGCCTGTTCGGCGGCATCTTCGCGGCCACCTACCTGCTGTTCGCGCTCAAGACGCTCGGCCTCTCGCCGGCCATGCTGGGTCTTACCGTCGCCTGCGGCGGATTGGGCGCCATACTGGGCGCCGGCCTGGTCCAGCCTGTCGCCCGTCTGCTGGGCGTGGGTCCCGCCATCATCGCCATGGGCCTGGCCATGCCGGTGGTCGCCGGAATGATCCCCTTCGCTCCCGCCGCGCCGGTCGCCGGCATGGCCGTGCTGGTCGTCTCGCAGCTGCTCGGCGACAGCACAGGGGTGGTCTACCAGGTTCTGGCGGCCAGCCTGCGCCAGACCGTCCTGCCCCAGGCCGCCCTGGGCCGCGTCGCCGGCGCCTTCCAGGCCGCCCAGGGCGGGACCATGCTGCTGGGCGCGCTGGGCGGCGGCCTGATCGCCCAGCGCCTCGGCATCCGGGAGGCCATGTTCGTGGCGGCCGC
>DASUIJ010000402.1:0-6229 GCA_036279815.1 Phenylobacterium sp.
CACCGACTTCGCCGATCCCACCAGCGCCGAGCTGATGCTGGAGAACGTCACCCGCCTGCTGCGCACCCACCTGGTGATGTTCGTGGTGCTGCGCGACGAGGAGCTCGAGAGCCTGGTGGACCGCGAGCCGACCGAACCCGACGACGTGTCGCGCGCGGTGATCGCAGGGACCCTGCTGCAGCAGCGCGAGGTGGTGCTGACCCGCCTGAGACGGGCCGGCGCGCAGATCGTCGAGGCGCCGGTGGGCCGCCTGGGCCCGGACCTGGTGAACAGCTATCTCGACGCCAAGCGTCGCGAGCTCCTGTAGGGGAGGGGGCGTGGCCGAGCTTCAACTCAAGAGCAACCGGTTCCGCGAGGAGCGCGAGGCCGACTGGCGCCGGCTGGAATGGCTGCTGTCGCGGATCGAGGGCGGGGCGCCGTCCAGGCTCTCCTCGGCTCAGCTCCTGGAGATTCCGGTGCTGTACCGCCAGGCGCTGTCCTCGCTGTCGGTGGCCCGCTCCATCTCGCTCGACCAGGGTCTGACCGACTATCTCGAGAGCCTCTGCACCCGGGCCTATTTCGTGGTCTATGGCGCCCGCACCAGCCTGTGGGAACGGATCGGCCGGTTCTTCCGCGAGGACTGGCCCGCCGCCGTGCGCGGCCTGTGGCGCGAGACCCTGGTGGCGGCGGCGATCGGGGTCGCGGGCGTGGTCGTGGCCATGGTGCTGATCGGCCACGACGTGGACTGGTACTATTCCTTCGTACCCAAGGATCTGGCCTCCGGGCGCGATCCCACGGCGGCCACGGCCTTCCTGCGCGACACCCTTCACAAGGGCGGCGGCGGCGAGGACAGCGAGCTCAGCGCGCTGGCGACCTTCCTGTTCACCCACAACGCCCAGATCGCGATCTTCGCCTTCGCGCTGGGCTTCGCCCTGTGCGTCCCGACCGCGGCCCTGATGGCCTACAACGGCGCCATGCTGGGCGCCTTCCTCAGCCTGTTCATCTCGCGCGGCCTGGGGATCGAGGCGGGGGGCTGGCTGTTCATCCACGGGGTGACCGAGCTGTTCGCGGTGACCCTGGCGGGCGCGGCGGGCTTCTCCATCGGCTGGGCCACGGTGTTTCCAGGCCAGCAGTCGCGGGTCGAGGCGATCGCCGCGGCGGGCCGGAAGGCGGCCATCGTCATGGTCGGGGTGGTGGTGATGCTGTTCGTGGCCGGCCTGCTGGAAGGCTTCGCCCGACAGCTGATCCAGAGCACGCCGGTCCGCTACGCCGTGGCCGTGGCCAGCGCAGTGGTGTGGGGGCTCTATTTCTACTTCAGGCGCCCGGCGGCCGCGCCATGACCGAGGCGGCCCCCGTCAAGCCCGACCGTCCCGCCGCGCGGGACTCCAGCCGCGAGTTCGTGACGCCCGAAGGGGTCGACCTGCGCCTGCGCCTGGGCGAGGTCTCCGACCGCGCCGCGGCGCTGATCATCGACCTGCTGATCATCCTGGCCCTGCTGGTCGCGCTGACCCTGCTGGCCGCCGGGGTGGCGGTGGCGGTGGCGACCAAGGCCAAGGCGCCGGAGATGGTCTCGGTCATCTGGCTGCTGGGGTTCTTCCTGCTGCGGAACTTCTACTTCACCGGCTTCGAGCTGCGGCCGGGCGCGGCGACGCCCGGCAAGCGGCTGATGAAGCTGCGGGTCATCGCCCGCAACGGCGGCCGCCTGACCGCCGACGCGGTGTTCGCCCGCAACGCCCTGCGCGAGCTGGAGCTGTTCCTGCCGATGAGCTTCCTGTTCTCGCGCGGCCAGGGGGTGGACGCCTGGCTGGTGTCGCTGGGCTCCCTGTGGTCGCTGGTGTTCCTGCTGTTCCCGCTGTTCAACCGCGACCGGCTGAGGGCGGGCGACCTGATCGCCGGGACCATGGTGGTGCGGGCGCCGCGACCGCTGCTGCTGCCTGACCTCGCCCGCGACGGCGTCAGCGCCCTGCCGGAACTGGCCTTCACCTCTCAGCAGCTCGACGCCTATGGGATCAAGGAGCTGCAGGTGCTCGAGAACGTGCTCAGGACCAACGACCGCAAGACCGTCGCCGAGGTCGCCGGCCGCATCCGCGCCAAAATCGGCTGGACCGACGCCGTCGGCGTATCCGACAGGGCCTTCCTGGCGGCCTATTACGCCGGATTGCGCGGGCGCCTGGAGCGCCAGATGCTGTTCGGGCGCCGCCGGAAGGACAAGTTCGACAAGGGCTGAGCCAGGATCAGTCGAAGACCGCCGCGAGCTCCGACGCGCCGACCCCGTCCTTGATGCGACGAAGTTCGAAATAGAGCGCCGCCACGCCGGTGGTGGTGACCATGCCGGCGACGAAGCTGACCGCCAGCCCGAGCAGGCCCCGCAGGGCGACCTGCCCGAAATTGGTTGCGGCGAGACCGCCGGTCAGGGACGTAATCACCCCCTCCAGGACCCAGATCGTGATCATGTAGACCAGCAGCAGGACGAAGATCCGCCAGCGGTTGTTCCGGGTCAGGGCGCGGCTGCGGGAGAAGGACTCGAAAACGCCCACCCGCTCGATCACCCGCGCGGGCACGGCGAGGATGAACGCGACGGCGATCATGACCCCGGGCACGATGAACAGGATGAGACCCGCCCAGCAGGCCAGCAGCGCCAGGATGACCACGCCGATGACGGGCAAGGCGCTGCGGACGCCCACGCCCAGGCTCGCGCCGAAGCTTGGGCGAGTTCCGTTCAGGTCGGATATGGCCACGTGGATGGCCGCCGCCTGGAACGCGGCCCAGATCAGGGCGAACGCCAGCACAAGCCCGCCGATCAGCGGAACAAGCGATGCGAGGGCCGGGATCGGGCCCGCCGTCATGAAGGTCGCGGTGAAGGGAATGGTGACGGCCAGGATCACCGCATAGGGCGCGACGATCATCAGCCCCGACAGGCCCGCCAGCAGGCGGAAGTTGCGCCCTACGATCGAGAACGTCGTCTGGATCACCCGACCGATGTCGAGCTTCTCCTGGATCATTACATCCGTCGTCATGCCCCACCCCCGCGTGCTGACTCAACCTTGATCTGCAGAGGTAATCACGTGCGACCGGAGGAGTCGACGGGCGGGACGATGTCGATGCAGGCGCCTACGAGGGCCGGCGCCGGGTTCCCTAGTCCGCGCCCACGAAGTCCAGCAGTTCGGCCATGGCGACCTCGCGGCCGGCGGCGCGGGCCAGGCCGTGGTCGAGGCCCGGCTGTACGCTGACCGACATGCCCGGCAGGTCGGCGAGCCTGCGGCCCCTGGCCCCGAAATAGATCTCCAGTTCGTCCAGCGATGCGTCGTCCGGGCCCACCAGCAGGTGGGCGCGGCCGCCGCGCTCGCTGACGTCGGCGAATCCGGCGCGCAGGGCGCGCCCCTGCGCCTCGTGCAGTCGGGCGTCGATCCGCGCGCGCAGGCGCCGGGCCAGGGCGCCCAGCACCCGCGCCCAGGTCTTCGCATCCTTGACGCCCCGGGTCCGTCCCGGGGCGCGGCTTGCGGGCGCTGGGGGCTCGCCCCGCCGCCAGCCCAGCCTGGCGCCGACGGCGAACACCCCGCCGATGCGCGGGTCGTCGATCAGGGCCTGGATCGCATGATAGGCGCCCGGGCCCGCCGCCACGGCCACCACTTCGGGAAAGCCCTCGGAGGCCAGCAGGGCCAGGGCCTCGTCGAAGTCGGGCCGGCGGGAGGTTTCGTAGACGTGGTCGCAGTCGCCGCCTTCGCTGTCGCCCAGGCCGGCGAAGTCGAACCGCAGCGAGGCGATCCCGCGCCGGGCCAGGGTTCGGGCGGCGGTGACCGCGAAGCGACCCACCCCGGCCCGCGGCTCGCCGCTGGTGTTGCAGAACAGCGCCGCGCGCCCATCCGAAGCCGCGCCGTCGGGGAGGCACAGCACGCCGCTCAGGCCGGGCCCGAAATGCACCAGGTGCTCCACCGCGCCCGGCGGATGCAGGACGGGGATGTGGACGGCGGAGAAGTTCAGCCCGCCCACCTCCTGCAGGGCCCGCCGCGGGAAGGCGTCCTCCAGCCACGACATCGTCCGGGCGAAGACGGCCTCCGGGGGGCGGTTGCCGTCGGTGTCCTCGAACAGGGCCTCGTAGCCGGGGAAGTCCAGCATCTCCACGGAGCAGCCGTTCGACGCCAGGCGCTCCGCCACGCCGGCGGCCTGGATGTCCTGGGCCACGACCAGCGCCCGGGCCGGGGTGGCGGTCGACCGGGTCAGGTCGAAGCCGGCGAGGCCCGCCGCGGACGCCGCCGAAAGGCAAAGCCCCTCGGCCTCGATGGTCTCGAAGCCCTCCGCCGCGGCGGCGAGCTCCAGTTCTTCCAGCCATTGGCGGCCGGAGACGATGGGAGCCATCAGGATCAGGCCCTCGGCCCCGATGTCGGCGCTCGCCGCCAGGCTCGCGCCCAGGCGTACGCCGCCGGCCACCAACCGCGGGACCCCGGTGGCGTCCTTCAGCACCCCGGCGGCGGCCTTCATGCCGTCGAGCCAGCGGGGCCAGATGTCCGCGTCGTCGTCGGGATCGAGGGAATCGCCGACGCCCAGCAGGTCGAACCGCAGGGTCGGGAATCCGGCCGAGGCCAGGTGTTCGGCCAGGGTCCGCAAGGGGCGGTAGGCGCATCGCCCGTCCCGTCCGGGCGGGGCGCAGAGCAGGACACCGGCCTCTCGGCGCGTCGGGCCGGCCGGCAGGTGCAGCCAGCCGAGATGTCCCTCGAAGGTGACGGGACGGATGAGGGTTCCGGTCCCGTCGGCGGGGTGGAACCGGTCGGGTGTCGCAAACTGGGTCGCGGGGGCTGGCATGGATGTCTGTGGTGCAAGTCGAATGCCCAGCCCGGATGGGGCCGGCGGCTGGACGAGACCCATTTGCGGGGGTTGCGCCGATCATCGGCGGGGCCGGGTTCGCCGGAAATCGCCGCCGTCCAGCGCCTGCGCGCCTTGCAGGACTTGGTTCGGATGGCCCGATCAGCCATAGGTGCGCCGCGCCAAGGTTCGGCGCCCGCCCAAGGACCCGCCGTGACCGCCGCCAGCCGCTACATCCTGATCCTGAAGTGCCCCGACCGGAAAGGCGTGGTGGCGGCGGTGTCCGGTTTCCTGGCCGACAATGACGCCTCGATCGTGGAATCGAACCACTTCAACGATCCGCTGGCGGGTCAGTTCTTCATGCGCACGGTGTTCCGACCGGACGGCGCCATGCCCTCAATCGAGGCTCTGAAAGCCGGGTTCGAGCTGATCGCCCAGCGCTTCGCCATGACCTGGTCGCTCTACGACGCGGCGGTGAAGCCCCGGGTGCTGATCGCCGTCTCCAAGTTCGGACACTGCCTGTTCGACCTTCTGCACCGCTGGCGGGCGGGCCTGCTGCCGGCGGAGATCGTCGGCGTGGTCTCAAACCACGAGGAGCTGCGCTCCTTCGTCGAATGGAGCGGCGTCCCCTTCCACTACCTGCCCGTCACCCCGCAGACCAAGGCCGAGCAGGAGGCCGCGTTCCTGGGCCTGGTGGAGGCGGAGCGGGTCGATCTGGTGGTGCTCGCCCGCTACATGCAGATCCTGTCGCCGGCCATGTGCGAGCGGCTGGCGGGGCGCTGCATCAACATCCACCACTCCTTCCTGCCGGGGTTCAAGGGCGCGAGGCCCTATCACCAGGCCTATGCCAGGGGCGTGAAGATCATCGGCGCCACGGCGCACTATGTGACCACCGACCTCGACGAGGGCCCGATCATCGAGCAGGGCGTGCAGCGGGTGGACCACAGCCATAGTCCGGACGACCTGGTGCAGCTGGGCCGCGACGTGGAATGCACGGTCCTGGCGCGGGCCGTCGCCTGGCATGTGGAGCACCGGGTGCTCATCGAGGGCGGCAAGACCATCGTCTTCGCCTGAGCCAACGGCGCCTCGACCGTCAGGCGATCGCCAGCAGGGCGCGCCAGGTGGGTTCCAGCGCCACCAGGTCCGGCGCGGTCGCCCCCTCGATCAGGTGCTGGTCGTCGAAGGCGACACCGGTCAGGTCGCCGCGGCGCCAGCGCAGGCGGACCTCGTAGACGATGCCGCCGCGCACCTGCAGCAGCCGGAACCGGCCGGGCAGGGGATAGATCTCGGACACCTGCAGCTTGGCGCCGCCCTTGGACAGGTCGACGATGGTGCAGTCGGCCCAGAGGTCGCGCTTGGGACCATAGAAGGCGCGGCCCCAGAGGTTGACGACCTCTCGGGGAAAAGCGCGCCGATCTTCAAATCGTGTGTAGGGGGCCACGGTCGCTTT
>DASUIJ010000403.1:0-3913 GCA_036279815.1 Phenylobacterium sp.
CGCCGGCGGATGGGCGCTGGGGCTGGAACCGCGCGAGGCGCTGCTTCGCGCCGTGGCGGTGCTCATCATAACCTGCCCCTGTGCGCTGGGCCTGGCGGTTCCCGCTGTTCAGGTCGCCGCCTCGTCGCGTCTGTTCCGCAAGGGCATCCTGCTGAAATCGGGCGCTGCGCTGGAACGTCTCGCCGAGGTCGATCACGTGGTGTTCGACAAGACCGGCGTGCTGACGTTGGGCCGGCCGGTTCTGGTCGATGGCGCAGCCCGCTCCGTGGCCCTGGCCGCGCCCCTCGCGCGCGCCTCGGCCCATCCCCTCTCGCGGGCTTTGGCGGCCGCCGACACGGGTTCCGAGATCGCGGAAAATGTCGTCGAGACGCCCGGCATGGGCATCGAGGGCTGGATCGGCGGTCGTCGCGCGCGCCTGGGCCGCGCGGAGTTCGTGGGCGTGGCTGCGGGCGCGGCGAGCGAGACCGAGCTTTGGTTCGGCATCGCCGGCGAGACCAAGGTGCGGTTCCGTTTCCACGATGAGATCCGACCCGACGCTCAAGAGGCGGTGGCCGCCCTGCGCCGCCGCGGCCTGACGATGGAGATCGCGTCTGGAGACCAGTCGGGACCCGTCGAAGCCATCGCGCGGGCGCTGGGGATCGAAGCCTGGTCCGCCGAACTGTCGCCCAAGGAAAAGTCCACGCTCGTCGCCCAGCGAGCGCGGGAAGGCCGCAAGGTGCTCATGGTGGGGGATGGCTTGAATGACGCCCCAGCCCTCGCGGAAGCCCACGCCGCCATGGCCCCCGGCGCCGCGCTCGACGCCAGCCAGAACGCCGCCGATCTGGTCTTCTGCGGCGATGATCTGGCGGCTGTCCCGCTGGCGCTCGACATCTCAAGGGCGGCCCGCCGCCGCGCGCTCGAAAACTTCGGGTTCGCGGCCGTCTACAACCTGGTCGCCGCGCCGGCGGCCATGCTGGGCCTGGTCAACCCGTTCGTTGCGGCGCTCGCCATGTCCGGGTCGTCGATGGTGGTGACCCTCAACGCCGTCAGGATGACCTTCGCGGGAGGGCGCAAATGACCATCGTCCTGTTCCTGGCGCCGTTCTCGCTCGCGATCGCCCTGGTCGCCCTGGGGGCGTTCTGGTGGACCGTCCGGGCCGGCCAGTACGAGGATCCTGACGGGGACGCGGCCCGCATCCTGTTCGACGACGACGCCGCGCCGCCCCCGGCGCTTTGATCCAGGTCAGGGAGGGCGTGGGCGACCGGCGCTAACTGGAGAGGTTCGCCAGGAGCCCTTTAAGTGACCGCCGACACCATCGACCTTGTTCCCGCCGCCCTCTCGCTCGACGCCCTGATCGCCAAGTATGAGGGGCGGGCGCCGCGCTATACGAGCTATCCGACAGCGGTTCAGTTCACCCCGTCGGTGGACGCCACGACCTACCGCGCCTGGCTGGCCGAACTCCCGGCGGAGGCGCCCGTCTCGGTCTATGTCCATGTGCCGTTCTGCTCGCGCCTCTGCTGGTACTGCGGGTGCAACACCCGCGCGGTGAACCGGCACGACCCGATCGCGGCCTACCTGAACCTCCTGATCGCGGAGTTGGCCCTGCTGGAGAAGGCGTTGCCCAAGCGCATGACTGCGCAGTCGGTGCATCTGGGCGGCGGCACCCCGAACATGTTGACGCCGGACGACCTGGACCAATTGTTCTCGGCCCTGCGCCGCGTATTCCACACGTCGGAGAACCTGGAGGTCGCCGCCGAGCTCGATCCGGCAAGCTTGACGCGCGAGTGGGTCCAGGCGGCAAAGCGTCATGGACTGACCCGCGCCAGCCTTGGCGTGCAATCCCTCGATCCGCAGGTTCAGGCCGCCGTCAATCGAACGGAATCCTTCGAACGGATCGCCGAGTGCGTGGGCTGGCTGCGCGAAGCGGGCATCGCCTCCGTCAATCTGGACCTGATGTATGGGCTTCCGCATCAGACCGAGGCCAATCTCCTGGCGACGATCGAGCAGATTCTGCGCCTGCGGCCCGAGCGGATTGCGCTGTTCGGCTACGCTCACGTCCCCTGGATGAAGTCGCACCAGCAACTGATCGACGCCAACGCGTTGCCGGGCTCTGCAGAACGTCTCGACCAGAGCGAGCGGGCGGCCGAATACCTCGTCGCGCATGGCTACACCCGGATCGGCCTCGACCACTTCGCCCTGCCTGAGGACGAACTTGCGCTGGCCTACGAGCAAGGGCGGATGCGGCGGAACTTCCAGGGCTACACCGCCGATCCGCCGGTCACGCTCCTCGGGATCGGAGCCTCGGCGATCGGCTCCCTGCCGCAGGGCTTTGTCCAGAACGCGGCGCAGGAGACGACCTGGCGGGCGGCGATCGCCGACGGGAACTTCGCGGTGAGCCGCGGTGTGGCCCTTTCGGCGGAGGATCGCTTCCGCGGCGAGATCATCGAGCGGTTGATGTGCGACCTCAAGGTGGACCTGGCCGAGATCTGCGCGCGGCATGGGCGATCAGTGGAGAGCCTCGCGCCCGAATTGGCCCGGTTGGCCGATTTCGAGGCGGACGGTCTGGTCCGGCTGGCGCCCGCGCGGATCGTCATCACCGAGCTTGGCAGGCTCCTGGTGCGGTCGATTTCCGCAGTCTTCGATCAATACTTCGCACCGGAGGCGGAGCGCCACTCCAGGGCGCTGTAATCCGACTCACGCGGCCCTGCCTCGACTCTAGCGGGCCAGCGCCGCGTGAACCTGGGTGGCCAGGGTGTCGCCGAACAGCGGCTTCTCCACGACGGTGGCGCCGAGCGCGCCTGCGGCTTCGCGCAGATGGGTGGGCGGATGGCTGGTCATCAGCAGCGCCGGAAGGTCCACGGCTCGCGCGCGCAGGCGCCGAAGCGCCTCAAGCCCGGTTATGCCCGTCAGATTGTGGTCGAGGACCAGGCAGGAGGGCGGCGCCGGAAGCAGCGAGTCCATCATGTCTTCTGCTGAACTGAACGCCACAACCTCGAACCCGTCCAGCTCGAGTGAAAACGTCAGCGCCATTCGCAAAGCGGCGTCATCGTCGACCAGCACGATTGTGGGGGCACGCGTGATGGGGAGCGACATGTTGCGAGGCGGCCTCCGGACTTCCCGCCGAGGCTAGGGCCGACGCCGGAGCCCGCCTTGATCTAACGCAAGGCACAGGTTTGGGAGGTCAGGCGAACCCGGCGCGCAACGCCATCCGCACAAGCTCTGCAAGGCTTGCGGCGCCGGTCTTGGTCATCACGTTGGCGCGGTAGACCTCGACGGTCCGGGGGCTGATTCCCAGGTCGAATGCGATCACCTTGTTGGCCTTGCCCTCGACCACGCCGCGGAGCACCTCCAACTCGCGCGGCGACAACTGTCCGAGCAGCGTCTGGAACGGACTGTCCACGGCCTGTCCCGCTTCGGCCGCCGGCCGCAGGGCCGACCGGATCGCCCGGAGCAGGGCCTCATCGTCGAACGGCTTTTCCAGGAAATCAGCGACCCCCGCCTTCATGGATTCCACCGCCAACGGCACGTCGCCGTGACCGGTGATCATCACGATGGGCAGGTTGACGCCCAGGCTCTTGAGCCTGCGGGTCAGCTCCAGGCCGTTCATCCCGGGCATGCGCACATCGGTCACGACGCAACCATCGGACAGGTCGCCGGCGGTTTCCAGGAACAGCCCTGCCGAGCCGTAGGTGCGGGCTTCGAACCCGGCGCTATCCAGCAGGAAGGCCAGGGAATCCCGCATGGCGTCGTCGTCGTCGATGACATGAACGGTGGCCTCAGACGCCACTGGCGAGCTCCTCTTCGGGCACGGCGCGCAGTGTGAAGGAGAACACGGTGCCTCCGCCCGGCGCGGGTTCGGCCCAGATGCGACCGCCGTGAGCTTCGATGATCGTGCGGGAAATGGAAAGTCCAACTCCCATGCCCTGGACCTTGC
>DASUIJ010000404.1:0-3552 GCA_036279815.1 Phenylobacterium sp.
GCCGACCCCCGCCAGGGCGAAGACCGCGCCCAGCGCCGCCAGCATCTGCGGCAGCAGCACAGCCCAGCCCACGGTCTCGACCAGCCTGCGGCCTTCCTGCAGCGGCGCGATCAGCGGCTGGCGAAGCAGCGGCAGCGCCACCGCCAGGGCGATGACGGCGCCCAGGGCCAGCGAGATCAGGGTCGCCTGCTTGGTCTCCAGCAGCGGCGCGCCGCCGATCTGCACGTCCTTCAGCCACAGGGCGCCCACCAGCACCACCGCCGGGATGATCAGGGCCGGGACGAACAGCCGGGCGCCGAACCGGAGCGCGCTGGCGCGGCGCTCGGCCGCGGTGGGCCCGACCGGCGTTCCCTGGCCCAGCTTGCCCAGCCCCGCCGTGCCGGCCAGGGCGACCACCAGCACGCCGTTGCCCAGGTCGCCGAAATAGTCGCCCGCCAGGAAGCTGGCCGCCACCAGGGCCCAGAACAGGGTGTTGCGCCAGCGGGTCGGATGGGTGCGGTCCAGCGCGTTGAGGATCGCGTAGGCGGCGAAGACCAGGCCCGCCAGGACATAGACCGCGTGCAGCTTGATCATCGGCCGGCGCCCTCCCTGGCCGACAGCCGGCGCTGGGCCCGTCCGAACAGGATCAGGCGGCCGCCATGGATCAGGAAGGCGGCGATGGCCGTGGGGATCGACCAGAGCGACAGGTGCAGCGGCTCCATGACCAGGCCGCTCTGGGCCAGGAAGCCGACCATCAGCAGGATCGAACCCACCGCCAGGAAGATGTCCTCCCCGAAGAAGGCGCCGACATTGTCGGTGGCCGCGGCGAAGGCGCGGATGCGCTGGCGGCGCTGGTCGGACAGCGGGCCCACGTCGGCCTCGACGGCCGCCTCGGCCATGGGCGCGACCAGCGGCCGGATGGTCTGCGCCTGGCCGGCGATGGACAGCAGCCCCAGGGCGGCGGTCACCTGCCGGAACAGCAGGTAGCCGATCAGCAGCCGGGCCAGGGTGACGGCCCTGAAGCGACCGATCAGGTTGCGGGCGTATTCCTGCAGGCCGGCGCGCTCCAGCAGGCCGATCACCGGCAGGATCAGGAAGGCGACGCTGACATAGCGGTTCTCGTTGAAGGCCCGACCGAAGGTCGACAGCACCTCCACGGGGCCATGGCCGGCGGCGAGCCCGGTGGCCAGGGCGGAGACCACCACCACCAGCAGGGGATTGAAGCCGACGGCGAAGCCCACCACCACCAGCGCCACGCCCAACAGGATCAGCATCGCGTGCTCCTAAGCCCGATGGCCTCGACTCGTGCGCCGGGCGAAGACTAGGACATTACGTGCGGGGCGAAAGGGCCAGAGCGATGCGGCGGGCGGGGGATCGATGATCCTGGGCGTGATCCAGGCGCGGATGAGCTCCAGCCGGCTGCCGGGCAAGGTGCTGGCCCCGGTGCTCGACATGCCGATGATCGGACGCCAGGTGGAACGCCTGCGCCGCTCGCGGCGCCTGGACGACCTGGTGCTGGCGACCAGCGTCGAGCCGTCGGACAGTCCGCTTGCGGACTATTGCGCCTCCATCGGCCTGCGCGTGATCCGCGGTCCGCTGGCCGACGTCCTGGCCCGCTTCGCCCTGGCGCTGGACGCCTTTCCCCAGGCCCGCACCCTGGTGCGGCTGACCGCCGACTGTCCGCTGACGGACTGGCGGGTGCTGGACGCGGTCGTCGACCGGCACCGGGACCGAGGCGCCGACTACACCGCCAACACCCTGCCGGTCCGGACCTTTCCCCATGGGCTCGATGTCGAGGTCGCGAAGGTCGAGGCGTTCCGCGCCGCCGTCGCCGAGGCCGCGGACCCCTACGAGCGCGAGCACGTCATGCCGTTCCTCTATCGGAACCCGCAACGGTTCCGCATCGAGGGCCTGACGCGCGAACCCTCCCTGGCCCACCTGCGCTGGACCGTGGACTATCCCGAGGATCTCGAATTCGTCCGCCACGTCTACGGCGCCCTCCACGCCTCGAACCCGGACTTCGGGACCGCGGAGATCGCGGCCCTGGACTGGAACAGCTCCAAGGCGCCGGTCTGAGCCGGAAGGTTCAGTCGCCGATCGCAAAGCCCCGGGCCCGCAGGCGTTCGACGCTGGCGGGCCGCAGCGCCGCCCACTCGTCCGCCAGGATCGCCAGGCCCACCACGTCGCAGGGCCGGCCCGCCTTCCAGACGTGGGCGCGATAGAAGGCCTCGCGGGTGAAGCCGAAACCCTCGTGCATCCGCCAGGCGCGCTCGTTCTCGAACATCACCTCGCAGCAGAGCTTGTTCAGGCCCAGCTCGCGGAAGGTCTGGTCCAGCAGCCAGACCTCCACGAAGGCGCCCAGCCCCCGGCCCCGCGTCGCCGGGTCGGCCAGGTAGTGGACCAGGGTGGCCTTGCGGTTCTGGGCGGAGATGTCCACCAGGCCGGCCAGCCCCACGGGCGCGCCGTCCAGCTCCACGATCCAGTAGCGGCGCGCCGGATCGGTGAGCGCGGTCGCCATGAACCGCGCGTGCTCCTGCGGGGTGATCAGGTGGTCGGAATACATCCACCGCGCCACCTGCGGCTGATTGCGCCAGTCCAGCATGCGCGCGGCGTCCGCCTGGGTGGCGGGCCTCAGTCGGGCGTCGACAGGCTGCGGCATCGGCGGGCTCCTCGGAGCGACTCAGGTGGCGTCGAAGGTCGCCCATCGCGCGCCGGCCCGCTAGGATGGCCGCACAAAGAATAGGGAAGGATGCGCATGGACACGGCCCGCCACATCGAGGCGATCGCGCGCGACGGCTTCACCATCGTCGAGAACGCCATCGCGCCCGACCTCGTGGACGCCCTGGCCGAGGCCCTGGCCCGGCTGGAGCGCGAGCTCGACGCCAGGCCGGCCATGAACGGCTTCGAGGGCCATCGCACCGTCCGGATCTACAATCTCCTGGCCCACGACCCGGTCTTCGCCAAGGTCCCGGTCCATCCGGCGATCCTGCCCATCGTCGAGGGCGTGCTCGACGAGGGGTGCCTGATCTCCTCCCTGTCCTCCATCGCCATCGATCCGGGCGAGATCGCCCAGCCGATCCACGCGGACGACCAGGCGATCCCGCTGGAAAAGCCGCACCGCCCCATCGTCTGCAACTCCATGTGGGCGCTGACCGACTTCACCGAGGCGAACGGCGCGACCCGCCTGGTCCCCGGCAGCCACAGGAAGCCCAGCCCCGAATACGGCGGCGCCTACGAGACCATCGCCGGGGAGATGCCCAAGGGCTCGGTGCTGGTCTGGGACGGGGCCCTGTGGCACGGCGGCGGCGCCAACCAGACCGGCGCGCGGCGCACCGGCATCGCCATGAACTACTGCGCGGGCTTCATCCGCCAGCAGGAGAACCAGCAGCTCGGGCTGTCGCCGGACCTGGTGCGGGGCTTCGAGCCCCGGCTGCAGGACCTGGTCGGCTACGGCGTCTATCGCGGCCTGATCGGACACATCGAAAAGTCGAGCCCGGCCCAAAGGCTGAACGGCTCCGGCGAGTTCCGGTCGATCTGGGATCGGACCTAGGGATCAGATCCCGCCGGATGGCG
>DASUIJ010000405.1:0-2213 GCA_036279815.1 Phenylobacterium sp.
TATGGTGGGGTGGCGTCTTGGCTGGCTCCTGGCGCCAAAGGCGGACCTGGCGCGGGCCCGGGCCTATGTGGGGAACCTGTTCCTGACCGCGCCGTCGCTGAGCCAGCACGCGGCCCTGGCCGCCATGGACGCGCACGAGGAACTGGACGGTCACGTCGCCGTCTATCGGGCGAACCGGGCGCTGCTGCTGGACGCCCTGCCGCGCCTGGGCCTGGCCTCGATCGCGCCGCCGGACGGGGCGTTCTACATCTATGCCGACATCGGCCACCTCACCGACGACAGCCTCGGCTTCTGCAAGGAGCTGCTGGCCGACACCGGCGTCGCCACCGCGCCCGGCCTGGACTTCGACCCGGTGGAGGGCGGCCATTTCATCCGCATCAGCTTCGCCGTCTCGACACCCGAGGTCGTGGAGGCGATCCGCCGCCTGGAGCCGTGGTTCGCCCAGCGGACCGCCCGGGCGGCGAAGGCGCTCCCGGCCTAGGTCGACGCCTCGGCGGGCGTCAGGCCCGGCGCCGCGCCGGCGATCAGGTTCGACTGCAGCTGGTCGCCCATGTCGAGGTCCGCCAGGGGATTCGGAGAAGGCTGGCCTGCGACCCGGCGGCATTGTCCTGACCCTGGAGACAGCCTGTTTCGAACGCGGCTTTGTGTCCCCATCCGGGCGCCCTATAAGCCCCGCTCCCGCCGCTCCTCATTTCGAGAGACGTCATGTCCCGTATCCTGATCACCTCGGCCTTGCCCTACATCAATGGGATCAAGCACCTGGGGACGCTTGCGGGCTCGATGCTGCCGGCCGACGTGTTCGCGCGCTTCCAGCGGTCCCTGGGCCGCGAGACGCTCTACCTGTGCGCCACCGACGAACACGGCACGCCCACCGAGCTGGCGGCCGCCGAGGCGGGGCTGGACCCCTCGACCTTCTGCGCCCTGCAGCACGACGTGCAGCACGACCTGGGCCGCAGGTTCGGACTGAGCTGGGACCATTTCGGCCGCTCCTCCTCGCCGCAGAACCACCGGCTGACCCAGCGTTTCGCCCAGACGCTCTGGGAGCAGGGCTTCATCGAGGAACGGATCACCCAGCAGGTCTATTCCAACGCCGACAAGCGCTTCCTGCCGGACCGCTACGTGATCGGGACCTGCCCGCACTGCGGATACGAGGCGGCGCGGGGCGACCAGTGCGAGAACTGCACGCGCGTGCTGGACCCCGCCGACCTGATCCATCCCCGCTCGGCGGTGTCGGGATCGACGGACATCGAGATCCGTCCGTCCAAGCACCTGTTCCTGCGCCAGAGCCTGTTCGCCGACAAGCTGCGGACCTGGATCGACGGCAAGAAGGGCGACTGGCCCCTGCTGGTCACCTCGATCGCCCTGAAGTGGCTGGACGAGGGCCTGCAGGACCGCGGCATCACCCGGGACCTGGAATGGGGCGTGCCGGTCAACGCCCACCAGTGGGGCGCCAATCCGGACGGCGCGCTGCCCGACCTCGAAGGCCTGGCCGGCAAGGTGTTCTACGTCTGGTTCGACGCGCCCATCGAATACATCGCCTGCACCTGGGAATGGGCCGACGCGCAGGCGCAGGAAGCGGGCCAGGATCCGCCGCCGGACGCGGTCTGGGAGCGCTGGTGGCGGGGCCCGGAGGCGGCCGACGTCACCTATGTGGAGTTCATGGGCAAGGACAACGTGCCCTTCCACACGGTGGGTTTCCCCTGCACCCTGATGGGCGCCAACGAAACCCTGCAGCCGGATGGGACCTGGCGTCCGTCGAGCAACGCGCCCTGGAAGCTGGTGGACCGGCTCAAGGGCTTCAACTGGCTGGACTATTACGGCGGCCGGTTCTCGACCTCGCAGAACCGCGGCGTGTTCATGGACCAGGCGCTGGAGCTGCTGGCGCCCGACTACTGGCGCTGGTGGATCACCGCCAACACGCCGGAGAGCTCCGACGCCAGCTTTGTCTGGGAGCAGTTCCAGGCCCAGGTGAACGCGGACCTGGCCGACGTCCTGGGCAATTTCGTCAATCGCATCCTGAAGTTCACCGAGACCCGGTTCGAGGGCGTGGTCCCCGAGGGCGGGACGGACGGCGAACTGGAGGTGAAGCTGCGGGCGGACGTCGAGGCCAAGGTCGCGGAGCTGGCCGACTATCTCGAGGCGATCGAGATGCGAAAGGCCTGCCAGGCTCTTCGGCAGCTCTGGGTGCTGGGCAACCAGTACCTGACCGAGGC
>DASUIJ010000406.1:0-2101 GCA_036279815.1 Phenylobacterium sp.
GGCCGCGCGTTGGAGAAGATGGCCCGCGAGAAGGCGGCCAAGTCGAGCTAGAAGCGCGAGGCGGTCAGCTTAACGTCCGCCGTCTTCCAGGCCTCGTCGAACTGGGCTCGCGCCTGCGCCGCCTCCTGGGTCTTGCCTTGACGCTCAAGAGCC
This sequence comes from Phenylobacterium sp., assembly GCA_036279815.1. GTDB lineage: Bacteria > Pseudomonadota > Alphaproteobacteria > Caulobacterales > Caulobacteraceae > Phenylobacterium. The sequence continues at coordinate 154 of DASUIJ010000406.1, forward strand.
TGGGCAAGGCCATAGAGCGCCCAGCCATCGCGCCGGTAATGCATCAGGCTGTCGCGATAGACGGTCTCGGCCTCCTTCGGCCGGCCGGCCTCCAGCAGCGCCGCGCCGAGATAGTGCGCGACCGGCTGATGCCAGTAGGCCGGCTCGGTATAGGGCAGGCCGCGCTCGATCCCCTCGGCGCGGCGGAAGCTGGCGATGGCCAGATCCATATTGCCGCTCTTGCGGGCGATCTCGCCGTCCAGCATGGCCAGGGCCAGCTCGCTCATCGGCGCGGCCGGCACGTTGAAGGGCGCATAGACCAAGAAGTCGGCCTTGGTCAGGGCCGCGAGCTTCGCGCGGTCGGCCTTGGCGGCAGCCATGTCGCCTTTGTTGGCCGCGGCGATGCCGTGGGCGTACAGCCATACTGCTGTGTCGAGCTTGAGCGCTTCGGCGGGCGGGGGCTCTGCCAGCACTGCGTCCCATTGGCCAAAGCGCAGCGCGTTGACCACGGGCGTGAAGTTGTAGAGCTCGGCGAGCGGCAGTTCCTTGGCCAGATTCGGGGCGTCGACCGCCTTGACCAAGCGGCGGGCTGCGTCGGCCGACGCCTTCTGGCGGCCTTCCATCTCGGCCGAGGTCCACAGGAAGTGGATGTTGTGGCCGTAGTAGCCGGCCGGATAGAAGCCCTGGGCCCGGCAGTTGGCGATGTAGGCCTCGTCGACCAGGGCCGCCTGCTCATTGGAGTGCACCGCGTCGGCGTAACGCCCGACCCGGTAGTAGATGTGGGAAGGCATGTGCACGATGTGGCCCGCCTGGGGCATCAGCTTGGCCAGCCGGTCGGCCGCCGCCTCGGCGCGCTCGGGCGTCGTCGAGGCTTCGACGGCGTGAATATAGAGATGCAGGGCGCCGGGATGATCGGGATCCTTGGCCAGCACCCGCTCCAAGGTCGCCAGGATTTCCGCCCCATTGCCCTTCGGTGTCTTGGCGTCGGCCTCCCAATAATCCCAGGGCTGGGTGTCCATCATCGCCTCGGCGTAGAAGGTCGCTGCGTCGAGATCGTTCGGGTCGGCGCGCGCCAGGTCGCCCATCGCCTTGGCGAAGGCCGCGTCCAGCGGCTTGCGGTCGGTAGGGGCGGCGGAGTAGCGGGTCGCCAGGGCGTCGATCCAGGCCTGCTCCCGCGGCGAGGCCTTTGCGCGCAGGGCCTTGGCCCTGTTCAACGCGTCCCAGGCCGGCGCCACCGCGTCGTCCGGCATCGGCAGGTTGATATTGGGGCCCAGCGCATAGGCCACGCCCCACCAGCACATGGCGCAGTCCGGATCCAGGCGCGCGGCCTCGCGGAACGAGCGGATCGCCTCGGCGTGGTTGAAGCCGAACAGCAGGTTGACCCCCTGGTCGAACAGCTTCTGGGCCTGCGGGTTGGTGGTCGAGATCGGGTGCTTGTGGTTCCCCAGCCCGTCGAACACCGGCGCCCCCGGCTTGTCGGCCTGACCCATGTAGATGGTCGGCATCGGGGCGCCGGGCATGCGCATCGCGCCCATGTTGTGGCCGGGCGCCATCTGAGCGGACGCGTCGCTCGGAATGTGGAGGAGAAGGCCAGCCCCTAGGGCGGCGGTAAGCAGGGTCACTCGCATCGGGTCGCTCCCAGTACGTTGTCCTGACGTGACGGAGAGTTACGCGCGAATTCCGCGGGTGGTAAAGGCTCTGCCTTCTATTCCCAGTAGCCGTAGACCCAGCGCCGTTCGTCCGGAGCCATATCTTCCGGATTGGGGATCGGGCGCATCGTGGTCACCTTCACGCCGTCGGGGCGTCGGAAGGTGGTCAGCGCCCCCGGCGGCCGTTGGCCCGAGTTCGCCACAGTCGAGGGGCCGAACTGGGTCGCCTGCGCTTCGCAGGCGCGTTCCTGTGGCGTGTCGGTCATTCCGACCGGCGTGAACAGCCGCCCGACGAAGCCGTAGCGGCGCAGGGCAAGGCC
>DASUIJ010000407.1:0-4147 GCA_036279815.1 Phenylobacterium sp.
GTGAAGGACAACTACAACTTCCGGGTCGGCGTGAACAACGTGCTCGACAAGGATCCGCCGCTCAACGGCGCGTCGAACTGCCCCAGCGGTCCTTGCAACGGGAACACCTGGCCGCAGGTCTATGACTCCCTGGGGCGGTACTTCTTCGTGGGTGTCTCCGCCGACTTCTAGTCGGACATCCGCACCGGTATCGGGGGCGGCGGAGCGATCCGCCGCCTCTTTTTCGTGCGGGGATCACATCCGGCGGGCCGGCCCTTGCGGGGCCTACGGGTTACTGTCTAGCTGTCGGACTTCGATGTAACAGAGGTTACCCATGCGTCCGACCGCGTCTTCGATCGCCGCCCTCCTGGCCGCCGCGGCCCTCGCCGCGCCCGCCCTGGCCCAGTCTTCGCCGGACCTCGAAAAGCGCTTCGACGCCCAGATCGCCCCCGCCGAGATGACCGGCTGGCTGAAGCGGCTGGCCGCCGAGCCCAATCATGTCGGCGCGCCCCACAACAAGGCCAACGCCGAGTGGGTGATGGCCCAGTTCAAGGCCTGGGGCTGGGACGCCCGCATGGAGACCTTCCAGGTCCTCTATCCGACCCCGATCTCGGAGAGCCTGGAACTGATCGCGCCTACGCCGTTCAAGGCGACCCTGACCGAGGCGCCGGTCCCCGGCGACGAAAGCTCCAGCCGCACGCAGGGCCAGCTTCCGGCCTATGTGGCCTATCAGGGCGACGGCGACGTCACCGCGCCCCTGGTCTACGTCAACTACGGCATGCCCGCCGACTACGAGGCCCTGGCCCGCATGGGCGTGTCGGTGAAGGGCAAGATCGTCATCGCCCGCTACGGGGCGGGCTGGCGCGGCCTGAAGCCCAAGCTCGCCCAGGAGCACGGGGCCGTCGGCTGCATCATCTATTCCGACCCGCAGCAGGACGGCTACGGCGAGGGCGACGCCTATCCCAAGGGCGGCGCGCGGCCGTCCCAGGGCTTCCAGCGCGGCTCGGTGGTCGACCTCACCACCCATCCCGGCGACCCGCTGACCCCCGGGGTGGGGGCGACGGAAAAGGCCAAGCGCCTCAAGCGCGAGGACGCGCCCACCATCCTGAAGATCCCGGTTCTGCCGATCTCCTACGGCGACGCCCAGCACTTCCTGCAGGCGCTTGAAGGCAACGTCGTTCCGGCCAACTGGCGCGGCCAGCTGCCGATGACCTACCACGTGGGCGGCACGGACGCGGCCAAGGTCCACATCGCGGTCAAGTCGGACTGGAGCCTCAAGACCGTCTACGACGTGGTCGCGACCCTGAAGGGCTCGGACCTGCCCGACCAGTGGGTGCTGCGCGGCAATCACCGCGACGGGTGGGTGTTCGGCGCCGCCGACCCGCTGAGCGGCCACGTGGCCATGATGGCCGAGGCCCAGGCGATCGGGAAGCTGGCGGCGGCCGGCTACAGGCCCAAGCGCACCCTGGTCTATCTGAGCTGGGACGGCGAGGAGCCGGGCCTGCTGGGCTCGACGGAATGGGCCGAGACCCACGCCGAGGAGCTCAAGTCCAAGGCGGTGGTCTATCTCAACACCGACAACAGCGAGCGCGGCCTGTTCGGCGCCGAGGGCAGCCATGCCTACGAGCACCTGATCACCCAGGCGGCGGGCGACGTGACCGACCCGGAAACCGGCGTCTCGGTGGTCCAGAGGGCGCGTGGGGCGCTGCAGGTGGCGGCCAGCCAGCCCGGCGCCAACGAGGCCGTCCGGGCCCAGGCCAAGGTCGCGGCGGACCCCTCCCGCGACCTGCCGATCGGACCCCTGGGTTCCGGCTCCGACTATTCCGCCTTCATCGGCCACCTGGGCGTGGCGTCGATCAATCTCGGCTTCGGCGGCGAGGGGGAGTCGGGCGGGGTGTACCACTCGGCCTACGACACCTGGGAGCACTTCACCCGCTTCGACGACCCCGGCCTGGTCTATTCCGGGACCCTGGCCAAGATCGCCGGACGCCTGGTGCTGCGGCTGGCGGACAGCGACCTGCCCCTGCAGCGCTACGGGAATTTCGCGGACACGGTCGCCACCTATAACGACGAGCTGAAGCGGCTGGCGGACGGCAAGCGCGAGGCCCAGGTCGCCCAGGCCAAGCTCATCGCGGCCGACGCCTATCGGCTCGCTGATGATCCGACCCGCACCAACGGCCCGCCCACGCCGCTGTCGCCGGTGCCATTCTTCAACCTCGCGCCGCTGGACAACGCGGTCGATCACCTGAAGCGCAGCGCCCGGGCCTACGACGCCGCGCTCGCCGCCAGGGGCGCCGACCTGTCCCCGGCCGCGAAGGCCAGGCTGTTCGAGATGCAGCGGGTGCTGGAGCAGAGCCTGACGTCCGAGGTCGGCCTGCCGACCCGGCCCTGGTACCGCAACCTGATCTACGCGCCCGGCAAGTTCACCGGCTACGGCGCCAAGACCCTGCCGGGCGTGCGCGAGGCCATCGAGGAGGAACGCTGGACCGACGCCGACCGCTACTCGGTGCTGACCGCCCAGGTGATCGAAACCTATGCCGGCAAGCTCGACGCGGCGACGAAGCTGATCAACGGGGAGTGAGGCGCGGCGCTGCGCCGATGGCGTCGGGCGCACAAACGAAACGGCCGGGCCCCGCGAGGGACCCGGCCGTTCTTCATTGCGGCGATGAGGCCGGGCTCAGGCCTCGGCCAGCGCCTTGTCGAGGTTGGCGGCGACCTTGTCGATGAAGCCCTCGGTGGTCAGCCAGCCCTGGGAATCACCGACCAGCAGGGCCAGATCCTTGGTCATCGAGCCGGATTCCACGGTCGAGACGCAGACCCGCTCCAGGGTCTTGGCGAAGCGGTCGAGCTCGGCGTTGCCGTCCAGCTTGGCGCGATGCTCCAGGCCCCGCGTCCAGGCGAAGATCGAGGCGATGGAATTGGTCGAGGTCGATTCGCCGCGCTGATGCTGGCGATAGTGGCGGGTGACGGTGCCGTGGGCGGCCTCGGCCTCCATGGTCTTGCCGTCCGGGGTGATCAGCACCGAGGTCATCAGACCCAGCGAGCCGAAGCCCTGCGCCACTTCGTCGGACTGCACGTCGCCGTCGTAGTTCTTGCAGGCCCAGATGAAGCCGCCGGACCACTTCAGCGCCGAGGCCACCATGTCGTCGATCAGGCGGTGCTCGTAGGTGATGCCGGCCTCTTTGTACCGGGCGGCGTAGTCGGCCTCGAAGACCTCTGCGAAGATGTCCTTGAAGCGGCCGCCATAGGCCTTGAGGATCGTGTTCTTGGTCGAGAGATAGACCGGGTACTTGCGGTCCAGGCCATAGGCCAGCGAGGCGTGGGCGAACTCGCGGATCGAGTCGTCCAGATTGTACATCGCCATGGCCACGCCGCCGCCGGGGTAGTCGAACACCTCATGCTCGATCACCTGGCCGTTCTCGCCGGTCCATTTGATGGTCATCTTGCCCTTGCCGGGCACGACGAAGTCGGTGGCGCGGTATTGGTCGCCGAAGGCGTGGCGGCCGATGATGATCGGCTGGGTCCAGCCGGGAATCAGGCGCGGCACGTTCTTGCAGATGATCGGCTCGCGGAAGACCACGCCGCCCAGGATGTTGCGGATGGTGCCGTTGGGCGACTTCCACATCTTCTTCAGCTTGAATTCTTCGACGCGGGCTTCGTCGGGCGTGATGGTCGCGCACTTCACGCCCACGCCGTACTTCAGGATCGCCTCGGCCGACTCGATCGTCACCTTGTCGTCGGTGGCGTCGCGGTGCTCCATCCCCAGATCGAAATAGGCCAGGTCGATGTCCAGATAGGGGTAGATCAGCTTGTCCTTGATCCACTTCCAGATGATGCGGGTCATCTCGTCCCCGTCGATGTCGACGACGGGGTTGGCGACTTTGATCTTGGCCATGAGGGAAGGGCGCTCCGGGGAACTTCGTTTGGGGCCGTATAGCCGCGACCGGGGCGTAGGCAAAGGCTCAGGGGCGCGGCGGAACGCCCGTCAGCCCACGCTGCGGGCCATCGCGCGCCCGAGGTCGGCCATCAGGCCTGCCCGCGCCTCCTGCCCAAGGGTGGCGCCGGAGAGGAAGGCCACGGCCGCGTAGCTGCGCTTGTCGGCCAGGGTGAAGACGCCCACGTCATTGTAGGCGGTCGAGAGTCCCTGGTCGGTTCCGGAGGTCCCGAT